>DATLTC010000088.1 GCA_035533755.1 Gemmatimonadaceae bacterium | reverse complement strand
GGGTGTGGATAACTGCCAGCGCCGCCACGTGCAGCCTGTGGAGCCGGTGACTTGCTGAGCCAGCGAGAACGCGCGGCTCGGTGGCGCGGCCCGCCGGAAAATTACCCCGGTACGGGCGATGAACGACCACGCGTAATAAATGTGATGTCTTGTTAACTGCTGTGTTAGTATTATTTATAAGATGTGTGAGAAAGCACATCACCATATCTCTATCAACACGGCAGTTCTACCGATCCGTTGGCCACGCCATCCCTGTTTGGTAGCGAATCTGGCGCGTTGACCCATCCTGCGACCACGATTCGAGTACCAGCCGCTGCGCCCTATGCCCGGCGCCGGACCATGCACGTAGCCTCCCTGGCGCGAGGCGCCGCCCGCCCACGACGACCGCGCACCGGACGGCGGCCGCGTCCGGACTCGCCCGCCGTCCGGTGCCGACCCCACCCACGATCGCTGCTCAAACGCCCCGGCGAATGGGCCGGTTCAAAGTCGACTAGGGCCAGGTCATTCTGGCATATACAGGACGACCGGCGGCCCCAGTTGCCACGCCGGTGAGCACGCGGCTGGCGCCGCATTTGCCGGACGCTTGCCACCAGACACCCTGCCCCGTAGGATGCCAACGGCAAGGCTCGAGCGCCTCGCCGTTGGCTTACCGAACACCCCAGGTCGCGCGCATGCCCGCCTCGATGGACGCTCCGACCGCAACGATCACCACCTGGTGGCGGCGCCTGAGCCGCGTCCCCGGTGGCCGCTGGATGTTCAGCCGGATGCTGGGCGCCATGGCCCCCTACACCGGCACCATGGGGGCACGGATCGTCGAGCTTGGTCCCGGCTACTCCAAGTGGACCCTGCGCGACCGGCGCCGTGTCCGGAACCACCTGAACTCCATCCACGCGGTGGCCCTGGTGAACCTGGCCGAGGTCGCGAGCGGCACGGCCATGATCGCCGGCCTACCGCCCGGCACCCGCGGGATCGTCCGCGGCCTGTCCATCGAATACTTCAAGAAGGCCCGGGGCACCCTGACCGCCGAGTGCCGGTGCTCCCCCCCGGCCGTGACCGCTGAAACCGACTATACCGTCCGGGCGGACATCACCAACGCCGAGGGCGAGGTGGTGGCCACGGCGACGGTCCTCTGGCGGCTGGCGCCCGTGGGAGGCTGAACGATGTCCATGCGCGAGACGCCGTTCAGCCGGCAGGTCGGGGTCGAGGTGCCCCTCATCTGCGGGGCCATGTATCCGTGCAGCAACCCGGAGCTGGTGGCCGCCGTGTCGGAAGCCGGGGCGATCGGGGTGGTCCAGCCCATCTCGCTCACCTACGTGCACGGGCACGACTACCGCGAAGGGCTGCGGTACATCCGGCGGCTCACGTCAAAGCCGATCGGGATGAACGCGCTCATCGAGCAGTCGTCGAAGATGTACCGGGAGCGGATGGAGCGGTGGATCGATATCTCGCTTGAGGAGGGCGTCCGGTTCTTCGTCACCTCGCTGGGCAATCCGCGGTGGGTCGTGGACCGGGTGGTGCCGCATGGCGGCGTCGTGTACCACGACGTCACCGAGCGGAAGTGGGCCCTCAAGGCGGCGGACGGCGGCGTCCACGGGCTGATCGCGGTGAATAACCGCGCGGGCGGCCATGCGGGCGACAGGACCCCGGTTCAGCTCTACGAGTCGATGCACGACCTCGGCCTGCCGCTCATCTGTGCGGGCGGCATCGGCGAGCCGGCCGCCTTCCGCGCCGTGATCGCCATGGGCTATGCAGGCGCCCAGCTGGGCACGCGTTTCATCGCCACCACCGAGTGCAACGCCGCCGAGGACTACAAGCGGGCCATCGTGGCCGCCGACGAGCACGACATCGTGCTCACCGACCGGCTCACCGGCGTTCCCGTTGCGGTGATCAACAACGCGTACGTGCAGCGCCTGGGCACCCGCGCCGGCCCGATCGCGCGGTGGATGCTCCGCCACCGGCGGACCAAGCACTGGATGCGCACCATCTACGCGCTGCAGTCCCTACGCAAGCTCAAGAAGTCGCTGCACGCCGACACGGGATCCGAGGACTACTGGCAGGCGGGAAAGAGCGTGTCGCAGATCCACGAAATCCTGCCGGCGGGCGACGTGGTGCGCAGCTTCGCGGCGGCGCTGCGGTAACGGCTGCTCGCCGCTGAAGATCAGAGCAGCATCACCCCGATATCGTACAGCGCGTGCGTCCATGCCGTGATGCCGAACCCGCGCGTGAGGTACAGCGCGCTGAACGCCACGCCGCTGATGGCCCGGAACACGAATGACTGCAGCTGCAGCGGCTCGCCGTAGGGGCCCACGTAGTGGAACGCCGAGAAGGCCAGCGCGCCGATGATCGCGGCCGCCACGCCCGATGCCCCGCGGCTGAGCCCCAGCACCACCCGCCCCCCCGCGGCCAGCGCGCCCACCAGCAGCACGCGGAACACCAACTCCTCGTAGAGGCCCGCGCCCAGCGCCAGCATCAGCTTGGTGGGCCCGTCGAGCCCGTCGATCGGGCCGGCGGCCAGCGGCCGCAGGTGCGCGAGCAGCTGCGCCGTGGCCGTGCCCACCACGAGCCCGAACGCCACCGCCAGCACCGCCGCCTCCACGAACATGAGGCCGAATGTGGCCACGCGCAGCGAGCCGCCCGATCGCTTCATGTCGCGGCGCACGAGCACCACGCATACCAGCATCACCAGGGCAATGAGCGACAGGGGGCCGGCGGGCCCCAGCACCGCGTACGAGAGCTCCTGCAACAGGACGTCGGCGCCGTTGCGCAGCTGGCCCCCGTGCGCGCTGCCGGGCAGCGCGACGGCGAGCGTCTCGTACAGCACGAGCAGCGGCAGCGCGAACAGCAGGCTGTACCGCGGCGACCGGCTCGCGCTCCAATACGTCTGTCGGCGCGCGGCCGCGCCCGTGGTCGGCGAACTCATGATGTCAACCTACGCACCACACCGGAGAAAGTTTGCGGTCCGGCGGCGCCGCACTACCCTCGGGCGCTCGCGACGGCGATACTGAGGGCGCAAATCGCCCACCTCCACACCGAGTACCATGGATCTCGACCGCCTGTTTCAATTCGACCTCGGGTTCGCCACCCAGGACGACGACGACCGCTGGCTCCCGACGCCCGCCGAGGAGAGCGAAGGATATGACGTGCGCTGCTGCCTGGCGACCACGCCGCCGGCGCCCGGCGGACCGCCGGAGTCGTTGACCCTCGAGCCCGGCGGCGAGGTCACGGTGGGCACGGGACTCTACGTCACGCGCACCTTCCCCAAACACGTGGCGATGCTCGTGCTGCCGCGATCGTCCACCGGCAAGCGGAGCATCACGCTGCGCAACGCGCCGGGTCTGGTGGATCGCGCCTACGTGGGCCGGGAGATCAAGCTCATGCTGCGCAACGACGGCCGGGAGGCGCAGTCCATCGCGCACGGCGAGCGCTTGGCGCAGCTGCTCTTCGTGCTCTGCGCGCACCCGTCGGTGGCGCGCACCGCGCCGCTCGACGCCTCCGAGGCCGGCCGCGAAGGGTTCGGATCCACCGGGCGCTTCTGACCGCATCGGATCCCGCCAACTGCCAAACCGGCCCGCCGACGTCCCGGTTTGGCAGTTAGCGGGCCCACCATGGGCATGGAATCCCGATGGCACCGTCCGTGGACGACCGCTAGCTTTCTCACATGGCGCGCCGGTGCCTACCGGCGTCGCGGTGCGCGGCGCGAACGCCGTGCCAGTCCACGATTCAGGAGACCCCCCATGTTCGCTCGTGCGCTTGCGCCCCTGGCGCTGGCCGGTGCCCTCGTGCTTCCGCTGCGTGCATCGTCGGCCCAGCAGTTCCACTACGCAGCCGGCACCGCGCAATACCGCATGATCGTCAGCGCGAAAGTCTCGCAGACGGCCATGGGGCAAACCAACGAGATGGACGTTTCGTCGGGCCAGAAGTTCACGATGGCCCTGAACAATCAGGCCGCCGACACGCTGGCGATGACGCTCACCATCGATTCGATCGGTTCGTCGACGATGATGGGGCCGGTGCCGGGGCTCGACAAGCTCGTGGGTCAGAAGGTGCAGGCTTGGGTATCGCCCAGCGGACAGTACTACTCCTCCAAGGCGCCCACCGGTGCCGGGCTCGAGGCGCTGTCGAACGTGGCCGAGGAACTGACCCACGTGCTGCCGCCCATTCGAGTGGCACTGGCGCCCGGCGCCACGTGGACCGACACGGTGTCCGACACGGGCACGCAGAACGGCGTGGACGTGGAGAAGACCGTGGTGTCGGTGTACACCGTGGCCGGCGACACGAGCGTGGCGGGCGGCAAGGCCTGGAAGGTGACGCGCAACTCCACCGCCGTCACGTCGGGCAAGGGCACCATGCAGGGCCAGGCAATGACGCTCGAGGGCAGTTCCAAGGGCACGGGGCTGTTGCTGATCACGCCGGCTGGCGCGTTCCTGGGCAGCACGGGCACCGAGGACGCCAAGGCGAAGATCACGCTCACCGACGCCGGCGTGGAAGTGAACGTGGGCACCAACGCCACGAGCAAGGTCGAGCGGGTGAACTAAGGGCGGGCCGCGGCCGGCAGGATACGGCCGCGGCACTCGCCAAACCCGATCGGGACGGCGCCGGGGCGGCTGCACGAGCCGCGCAGGGTCACCTCGTCGCCGTCCTCGAGAAAGGTCCGCATCTCGCCGTCCGGCAACGCCAGCGGCGCGGTGCCTTTCCAAGTGCGCTCCAGCAGGCACCCGCGTGATTCCGGCGTTGCGCCCGACACGGTGCCGCTGGCCAGCAGGTCGCCCGGCTGCAGGTTGCAGCCGTTGCTCGTGTGGTGCGCCACGAGCTGCGCCACCGTCCAGTACATGTCGGTGAAGCTGCCGCGGCTCACCACGTACGGGGCGTCGCCCCGCGCGCGCATGGCCGCCGTGGTGAGTTGCACCTCGAGCGCGATGGCGAACCCCGCGGCCTCCGGCGCGCCACTCAGGTACGCCAGAGGCGCCGGATCGCCGGCGGGCCGCTCGGATGCGGGCACGCGAAACGGCGCCAGCGCGTCCAGCGTCACGACCCACGGCGACAGCGTGGTGGCGAAGTTCTTGGCGAGGAACGGGCCCAACGGCTGGTACTCCCAGGTCTGCACGTCGCGCGCCGACCAGTCGTTCACCAGGCAGAGGCCGAAGACGTGGCGCTCGGCGTCGGCGATGGGCACCGGCTCGCCGAGCGCATTGCCGGCGCCGATGAACATCCCGACTTCGAGTTCGTAATCCAGCCGGCGCGACGGCCCCAGGCTGGGCGGCTGCTGCGGATCGTCGCGCGTCTGCCCCTGCGGGCGCCGGATCTGTGTGCCGCTCGCCACCAGCGACGACGCGCGGCCGTGATAGCCGATGGGCACGTATTTGTAATTGGGCAACAGCGGCGCGTCCGGACGGAACATCGAGCCCACATTGGTGGCGTGATGTATCGACGCGTAGAAATCGGTATAGTCGCCCACGTGCGCCGGCAGGAGCAGATCGGCGTCGGCCATCGGCACGAGCAGTTCGTGCGCGGACGGCTCGCCCAGGCCGCCCACGCGCAGCAGGTCGCTCACCGCGTGCCGGAGCGCGCGGGCCGCGTCGGGGCCCATCGCCATCAGCGCGTTGAGCGAGTCGTCCTCGCACGCACGCGCGGCGGACAGCGCCTGGCCGGCCACGAAGCCCTGTCCCGCCAGAGCCGCCACGTCGAGCACCTGATCGCCGATCGCGATTCCCACCGACGCCCGCGCCTGGTTCACGCGCCGGCGGAACACGCCGAACGGCAGGTTCTGGATGGGGAATTCGGCCCCGGTGACATTGGCGCTGTGTACCCACGAGCGCAGCGCAGGATCGTGGGTATGGTCGAGCGGCACGTTCACAACAGCCCCAGGGCGCGCAGGTCGTCCACGGGCTCGCGGAACGAGCACGACCCGAACGCCACGGCCTGGCGCCGCGCATGGCGCAGATCGTCGGCGCCGAGCAGGTGCCCGTCCCAACGCACGCCCTCGGCATCGAATCGCAGCGCCGACGCATCGCGTTCCTCGAGCAGCGCCAGCGCCGAAGCATCGTCCAGGCCGCGGCTCATGAACGCCGCCGTGAGGAACAGGTTCAGGTATCCGTACATCGCGCCGCGCGGCGCGTCGGGCTCGTAGGTGAGCGGGTACTCGGCGCGGAGCGGGTGATGGAGCCCCGCCGTGGCCTTGAACGCCACGCCATGCTGCAGACAGCACCCGATGAATCGCACCACGTGGCGCGCGCCCGGGAACGCGTCGGGGGTGAGCCCGCCGGTGCGGATCTTGGCCTTGGCTCCGATCCCGGCGATGGCCGCGATCAGCGCGGCAGGATCCTCGTCCACGGGCACTTCGAAGAATGCGTCGAACCCGCCCACGAACTCATCGGCGGCCGCGATCTGGTCGGGGCGCGCCGCCTTGAGTTCCACCGTGTCCACGTGCACCGCGCCCCGCCGCGCATCGCGATGACGGTCGTTGAATGCGTGGATGGAGGCCACGTCGAGCTCGACGTCGGCGCTCACGAGGGCGCTCAGCGCCCACGAGTCGGCGGCCGAGGCCGGATGCATCCCCGCCCCCGCATCGTCGAATTCGTCGAGCCGCGACACCGGGAGCACGAAGCGCCCGAGCATCCACGCGTCGCCGGAGGCGCGGACGTCCGCGTAGGCCCGGACCGCGTCGGCCATGGGCAACCTGGCCGGCGGAAAGAGTCCGGCGTAGTCCACCACGCGCTCCATGAGCGCGGCGAGCGCGGGGGCTGGCGTCGTCACGCCGGTGGGTGCTTCCGGCTGGCGTGGCGGCTGGCGGGATGGCGCGGGACTCCGTTCCGCCCCGCCTCCCAGTGCCGGGCGAGCGCGCGCCGGCGATCGACCTTCACGATCGTGCCACGGCATTTGGCGGTGCCGCACTTGCAGCCGTAGAAGCGCAGATCGTCCATGGTGTACTCGGGCACGTGCTCGAACTGATAGTCGTAGACCAACTCGGCGCCCTTGGCGATGGGCTTGATGGCGTAGATCCAGATGTGCCCGCGGTCGATCACGGCGTCGCAGTTGGGATCGCAGGAATGGTTGATGAAGCGCGCGTCGTTGCCATGGAACGCCGCGTCGATCACCGTGCGCTGATTGAGCGTGAACAGGAAGGTGTGGTGGCGCGCCTCCCGGTCGTCGTCCGGGTAGCGGCGATCCGCTTCGGCATCGGTGATCTTCTCACCCGTGTACTCGATGATGCGGGTGCCCTTGGGAATGTCCACGGTCGCGAAGGCGCCGAGGCCCTGAATGCGTGAGCGGCGCAGCCGGAACCACGGGTTCGGCTGGCGCGTTGCCGGATTGCGTTTGGTCATGACCACCAGGGTGAAACGACATGTGACTCAGACGGTGTCGGGCCGCAGCTTGCGGTACGCTTCGGTGGCGTGCCGCAGCGCGAGCAGCGCCGACGCCTCGAACTCGAATTCCATGGCCAGCGCCGCCAGAAGCTGCGAATCGTGCCGCTGCAGCTTGCGGGCCGCCTGATCGCACGCGTTGTGGCGGCGCAGGTAGTCGCGGCTGGCCAACCGGAGGGCGTTGGCCCGCTGACGCCAGGGCTCGTCGCCATGGGCCCCCTCATGCGCCACGGCCTTCTCGTACGTATCGAGCAGCTTGGCCAAGCCGGTGTGGAGCAGTTCGCAGAACTGCTGCGCGAAGGCCAACTCGGTCTCCACCTCGGACCGTTCGACGATGCGCGCCACCCGATCGTGCTGCCGGCAGCATTCGGCCGCCGAGCGGCAGAGCGCGTCGGCCAGAGCTTCGGGAGAACTCGGGGGATCTGACGCCGGCGCGGCGGCGACCGCGGACGACTTGGACTTCGGCATGAGCGTCGGGAATGCGGGGAAGGGGCAGGACGCGAACGGCTCGCGCGGATGTTTCAAGATGACCGGGGCCCTGCGCAAATGGTAGTGGCTCGCGCCCGACCCGCTGGATTCGCCGTTGCCCGCCCGACCGCCCTACTTGGCCGCCGCCTTCGGCGTCCGGGGGCGCTTGGCCTGCCGGGCCTCCCGCCCCGCCAATTCGTCCACGTGAACGCCGAACAGCACGGTGCGGAAGGGCGTGGGGTCGCCGGCCTTGAGCGTGGTGGGAAGGAAGCGCCGCAGCAACCCCACCGCACGGTCGTACTCGGCCGCGTCCACCTGGCCGCCCTCGGGGCTCAGCACGTACACGGTGCCGTGGGCCACGACGCTGCGCCAGTCGAACACGGCGTGCACCTCGTCCACCTCGAACGCCACGTAGGGTTGGTGGCCGATCGTGGTCAGCTTGCTGCCCTCGGCGGTGCGCCCGAAGATCCACCCGTGCTCGAACACGTAGTGGATGGGCTCGATATCGGTGCGATCGTGGAACGAGAACGCGATGCGGCCCACGTGATTCACCGCCAGGAGCGCCTCGCACTCGTCGTGCGTCAGTTCGCGAAACACCGGCTCGGTCATGGCACACTCCTCGTTGTTGCCGGCCCCGCGCCGGCGAACGGCGCGGCGTTCGGTGCCGCCCCTCACCCCGGGGGCGCCACCCGCCGGGCGCGCACGCGCATGCTTCTATTGTACGGGGACGGCCCCGGCGAATCCAGCGGCGGACGCCCTACTGGTCCACGGGCTTCAGCCGATAGTCGCGGCCGCGAATGGCCACCAACAGCGTGGGCACGACGTACAGCGTGATGGGGGTGGACAGTCCCAGCCCACCGATCACCGCGAGCGCGAGCGGCTTCTGCATCTCGCTCCCGGCGCCGATACCCAGGGCCAACGGCATCAGCCCGAACAGGGTGCACAGCGTGGTCATGAGGATCGGGCGCAACCGGACGCTGGCCGCGTCGCGGATGGCCGGCTCCAGCGCCAGGTCGTTGTGGAGCATCCGGTAGCGCGTGAAGTCGAGCAGGATGATCCCGTTCTTCACGATCAGCCCCACCAACAGGATGAGCCCCATGAACGACGACACGTTGAGCGCCGTGCCGGTGAGGAGGAGCAGGGCCATCGCGCCCACGAACGACAGCGGCGCGGCGAGCAGCACGATCAACGGCTCAACGAACGATTTGAATTGGATGACCATGACGCCGACCACGCTCGCCGCGGCGAGCGCGAGGACGAGGAGCATCTGATGGAACGCATCCTGCTGGCTGGCGTACTGGCCGGCCAGTTCCACGCGGACGCCGGAGGGCGCGGGGTGTGCGGCCAGGACCGCCTTCACGCCGTTGACCACATCGCCGAGCGCGCCCCCGTCGCCGATGTTGGCGGTCATCGTGATCAGTTGCTGCTGATTCTCGCGGCTCAGTTCACTGCGCGAATCGAGCGCCGTGAACGACGCCAGCGAGGCCAGGGGCGTCGTCGTGTGCGTGACCGGCGACAGGATCGGGATGGCGCCCAGCCGCAGCGGATCATACCGCACCGAGTCGGGGGCGCGCACGCGGACGCCGATGGCGCGGTCCTCCAGACGCAGTTCGCCGGCATCCACGCCGAGGAGCGCGCCGCTCACCGCCTGCCCCACGAGGGCCGGAGACAGGCCCAGCCGGCCGGCCTCGGCCTCGTGCACTCGCATCGAGAGTTCGGCGTCCGGCTCGGCCACGCCGTCGTACAGATCGGCAAGGCCGGGCACCTTGCCGAGACTCGGCGCGATCTGCTTGGCGTATCCCTCGAGCTGCAAGAGATTCGCGCCGAACAACTTGATCTCCACCGGATTGGTATTGCCGGCCATGTCGTTGAGGCCATCCGACAGGATCTGGACGAATTCGATGCGCAGGCGCGGCACCGCCACGGCAAACCGTCCGCGCAGATCGTCGATCACCTGGAAGATCGTGCGATGACGCTGACTCTGCGGCGAGAGTCGCACCGAGATGTCACCGCGGTTCATCTGCGTGGCGAACAGGCCCAATTCGGCGCCGGTGCGACGCGACGTTCCGGTGATCTCGGGCATCTGGCCCAAGATGTGCTCCACGATGTGCACCTGGCGATCGGTTTCTGCGAGCGCGGTCCCGCCAGGACTGTAGTAGTCCAACACGAACGCGCCCTCGTCCATGTCGGGCAGGAACCCGGTGGACGTTGCACGGTAGGCGGCATACCCCGCCACCACGAGCGCCAGCCCGCCGACGAGCACCCATCGACTGTGGCGGAGCACCACGCCCAGCGATCGCTCGTAATGCACCGACAGGGCGTCGATGCTCCGGCCCACCACGTGCAATACGCCCCGCTTCTTATGCGTCGGGTCGACGTCGGCCTCATACTCCGCGTCGTGTTCGGTCAGAAACTGCTCGGCCAACAAGGGAATGATCGTGAATGCCAGGATCAGCGAGACGAGGACGGCGATCGTGAGGGTGAGCGAGAGCGCCGAGAAGAACTGGCCCACCACGCCCTGGAGCAGCCCGAGCGGCAGGAACACCACCACCGTGGTGATCGTGGACGACGTGACCGGCCAGATGAGTTCCTGCACGGCCTCCCGGATCGCCGCGCCTCGATTGGACGTCAGGTGGAGGTGCCGCACGATGTTCTCGGTGATCACCACCGCGTCGTCGATCACCAGGCCGATGGCGATGGCCATGGCCCCGAGCGTCATCAGGTTGAGCGTCTGGCCGAGCAGGCTCATCAGGAACAGCGTGATCACCATCGTCAGCGGGATCGACGTCGCGCTGATCGCGGTGATGCGCGCGTGGCGCAGGAACAGCAGCAGGATGATGATCGCGAGCACGGCGCCGATGATCATCGCGTCGCGCACCGAGAGCACGGCATCGTGCACGAGTTCGGCCTGGTCGTACACCGCCTTGAGGTGCACGCCCGGCGGCAGCGTCTTCGCGAGCGCCCGCGCCACGCCGGCCACGCTGTCGGCGATGGCCACGGTGTTGCCGCCGATCTGGCGCGTGATGTTGATCAGCGCGGCCGGCCGTCCATCGCCGTCGATGATCTGCGTGTGATCGATGGTGCCGAGCGTGACCGTGGCCAGATCGCGCACGCGCAGGCCGTGGGCGACGACCACGTTGGCGATGTCGTCCACCGAATGCGCGTCGTTGGCCGTCACGACCAGATACTGCTTGTAATCCTTGTCCACGCGACCCACGGCCGTGACGCCGATCGCGTCGCGGATGGCGGCGGCCAGGTCGTCGTAGGTCATGCCCTGCGACGCCAGCCGCGCGGGATCGGCCACGACCTCGACCTCGCGCACGTCGGACCCCTGCACCTCCACCTGCCCCACGCTCGGGATGCGTGAGATGAGCGGCTTGATCTGATACAGCGCGATGTCGTACAGCGTGGACGGATCGCCGCCCTCCACGTTGTACGAGAGAATCGGGTACACCGACGGCGTGAGGCGGTCCACGCGAATGTTCATGCCGGGCGGCAGCTGCGGCCGGACCTCGTTCACCTGTGCCTGCACGAGTTGCAGGGCGTAGATCATGTCGGTGCCGGGGGCGAACAGGATCTGGATCTCGCTCGACCCACGGATGGACTTGGAATCCACGCGCCGCACGCCCAGCACCGTACTGATCGCCTCCTCCAGCGGGCGCGTGATGCTGAACACCACCTGGCGGGCGCTGAGCGACGAGCCCTCCGCCACCACGGTCACGCGCGGGAACACCAGCTCGGGATAGATGGCCGACGGCATGCGCAGCCCCGCCCACACGCCGGCCGCCGTCAACAGCGACACCGCCAGATAGACGAACCGCCGCTGCGACGCGACAACGCCGAACAGGGACCGTTCGCCGCTCACGGCTTCACCGTCACGATCTTCGCGCTATCCGACACGCCAAAGGCGCCGTACGTGACCACCGTCTCCCCCACCTTTAGCCCGGTCAACACCTCGACGTACGCTTCCGTCCGGGCGCCGACGGTGACGTTTCGCACGTGTGCGATGCCGGCGGAGTCGACGACGAATACGTGGTACCCCTCCCCTTCGGGCACCAGCGCCTGGGCGGGGATGGCGATTGCGCTGGGATTCCGGCCGATGGCGATGCTCCCCATCACCGTCTCCCCCACCCGCAGGACGCGCGTCGGCCTGGCGAGCACCACCCGCGCCGGGACCGTGCCGGTGGCGGAGTCCAACTCCGCCCCGACGTCGGCCACCGTGCCCACGCCCAGGGGGGCGCCGGCCAGCGACTGGCCGGACACGACCGTGACGCGCTGCCCCGCGTGCACGCGCGCGGCGTCGGTCGGCGAGAGCTGGAGCATCACGTCCAGCGCGTTGGGGTCGGTGACCTCGACCAGCGTCTGCGCCACGTCCACCGACGCGCCGAGCACGGCGTTCATCGCCGTGACCACGCCGGCGAGCGGCGCCCGCAGCGTGGAGAGCTGCTGATCGCGCCGGGCTGCCACCTGCGCGGATCTGGCCTGGGCGAGCGCCGCGGCAGCCTGTTCCACGTCCTTGCGCGCCGCGATCCCCTCCGCCGCCAATCGCTGCTCTCGATCGTACGCTTGCTGCGCGCTCTCCAGCGCCGCCGTGGCGCTCTGGAGGGACGCGTCGAACGTCTGCTGCTCGAACTCGACCAGGCGATCGCCGGCTTTGACGCGCTGGCCGATGGTGACGAAAACCCGGGCCACGCGGGTGGGAGCCGGCGCCGCCATCTCCGCGAAGTGGCCGGGCCGCTGCGCGATCGTGCCGATGGCGCTCACGGTTTCGGTGAACGGGCGCGTGCTCACCACGGCAGTGCGAGCGCCCACCACGGGCTGTACGTCGCCGGAGGCCTGGTCGCCGGCATCGGCGCCCTGCTTTCCGCAGGCGGCCATGGCGGCGAGCGCGAGCAGTACGGAGGCGGATTTCATCATGGGGTGCGGGGTGCCGAAGCGGTGAGAAGTCGGAGCGCCGCCGCGGCGCCATTGGCCGCGCCGACGTCGTCGATGTACTGACCCAGCGTGGTGCGCGCGTTGCTCTGCGCCTGGAGCACGCTCGCCAGCGTGGCCGCGCCCTCGCGGTACGCCGTGAGCGACATCGCCACCACGCGGTTGGCGCTCTGCAGCAGGGCCCGGTCGCGAGCCACGCGTTCCAGCGCGATCGCCAGCGCCTGCGTCACGCGGGCGATGTCGCGCGCGCTCTCGAGGCGGATGAGCTTGAGTTCGGCGCGCGCGCGATCCCGCTGCGCCTGGGCCGCCGCCACGCCGCTCTGATTCTGGTTGAACAGCGGAATGGGCAGGGCGATGCCGATCACCGGCAACAGCCCCGACTGCGTGGGGTCGTGCTCATCGAAGCCCAGTTGCAGCGACGCCGATCCCCAGTTGCTCCGGTGCTCGGCCTGCAGCGCCCGGTCGGCGGCCTCGACGGTGGACGCCGCCGCGCGCACGGCCAGCGGAGGTCCGGTGGCGGCCGGCGGCGCCGTGTCCACCAGCGTCAGCGTGTCGGCCAGCGAGATCGCGGGCGCCCGGCCCGAATCGCCCATCACCGCCTGCAGATCGAGCAGGGAGGCCACCGCGGCGAGGGAATCGGCCAGCGCCTGATTGGTCTGCTGGCCCGCGAAGATGCTCGCCAACTCGACGTCGAGATCGCTCGCGTCGCCGGCATCGCGCCGGCTGCGCGCCATGTGCAGCAAGGAGTCGGCATCGTCGGCGTTCCGCCGCGACAGCCGGGCGTGGGCGTCGGCCACCACGGCGTTCACGTACGTCGTCTCGGCGTCGAAGGTCACGGCGGCGCGCTGCAGCGCGAACTGGTCCAGGGCCGCGTCGTGCAGCGACATCGCGCTGCCGATGCGCGCCCGGCGCAGCCACGGAAAATCCAGCGGCAGGTCGGCGAGCACGTGGCGCTGCGGCGCGTCTTTGGTGAAGCTGGCGGTGAGCGTGGGATTGGCGTACGCGCGCGCGCCGATCAGCACCGCCCGCGCCGCCGACGTGTCGGCCGCCGCGATCGCGAGCCGTGGGCCGCGGGCCAGCGCGGCGGCAATCGCGTCAGCCCGGGTGACCGGCCGCTGCGCGCCGGCCGGACCGCGGGGCAACAAAAGGATCGCCGCGCACGTCGCGGCGAACAGAGGTCTTGGCATGATACCCGTGGCAATTGGAATGCAAGGAGGCTATCGACTTGACCTGTCAGGATGATGACACCGGGGCCCTGGCCGACCGTGCAAAGGTCACCGTGACGCGCGTGCCCACGCCCGGCGTGGAGGCGAGCCGGATCTCGGCGTCGTGCGTATCGGCGATCCAGGCCGCGATCGCCAGGCCCAGCCCCGAGCCCTCGGCGCGGGCGCGGGCCGGATCGCTGCGGAAGAACCGCTCGAACACGTGGGGGAGGTGTTCGGGGGCGATGCCGATGCCCGTGTCCTCCACCACGAGCGTGGGCCGCCCGTCCTGCGTCGTCACGTCCACGCGCACGCGCCCGCCCTCGGGCGTGAACTTCACCGCGTTGTGCAGCAGGTTCATCACCAGTTGGCGGATGAGGGTGGCGTCGGCGTCGAGCGCCGTCTCCTCGAACGTGCCGACATCGAGCGATACGCCCTTGGCCGCGGCCAGCGTCCGCGCCGCGCCCGCGGCGTCGAGGACGATGTCGTCGAGGAACACGCGCGTGCGGCGCACCGGCCGCTCGCCGGCGTCGGCGCGGGCCAGCGTGAGCAGGTCGTCCACGATGCCGCCCAGCCGCTCGGCTTCCCGCTCCACCACGCCCAACGCGCCGCGATATGCGTCCGCCGCGCGGTCCTGCTGCAGCGACACCTCGGCCGTGGTCCGCATCACGGTGATCGGCGTGCGCAGTTCATGCGCCGCGTCGGCCATGAACCGTCGCATGTAGGCGATGTTCCGCTCCACCGGCGCCGTGGACTTGCGCGACAGGAAATAGCCGCCCGCCGCCACGAGCACGAGCGCCGCCAGCGCCGCCCCGCCGAACGCGACGATGAGCGCCGCGTACTGATCCTCCAGCTCCAGTTGGTCGGCCACCGCCACCGCCACCATCACCGCGCCACTCTTGAGGCGGAACCGCTGGGCGTGCAGGCGGAGCGTGCGGCCGTGCCGCGCGTGGCGCCAGAGATCAGTCTCGCCACGAACCGCCGCCGTGTGCGCGGCGTCGCGAATCCAGTCGTCCACCGTCGGCGGCTTGACGGGGGCGCCCGTGCTGTCCATCAGGTACAACTCGCGATCGGGGATGTGCAATTCGTCCACCGCATCCACCACCGCGCCTTCGGTGGATCCGCGTTCCTGCTCGCGGATCTGCGCGGCGCCCATGAGCGCCACCGTGGCCTCGCGCAGCGACACGTCGAGCTGCCGGGCAAACTGGTGGCGGATCACGAAGAACAGACCGGACCCGAGCAACACCAGGATCGCGCCCAGCGTGAGCACGTACCAGGCCGTGAGGCGAAGCCGCAGCGCGGAGAGGGGCTGGAGCGTCATGCGTCAGGGCCCGAAGCGGTAGCCGGCCCCGCGTAGCGTGTGGATGAGCTTGGGCTCGAAGTCGTCGTCGATCTTGCGCCGCAGGCGCCGCACCAGCACCTCCAGCACGTTGGTGAACGGATCGTGATTCTCGTCCCACACGTGGGCCGTGATCGCGGCCCGATCCAGCACCTGGTCGGCGTGGCGGACGAACACCTCGAGCAGCGCGAACTCCTTGGCGGTGAGTTCGATCGCGCGGCCGGCACGACGCACGCGGCGCGTGCCGAGGTCCACTTCGAGATCGGCCACGCGCACCTGGTCGGGCACCAGCGCCGGACCGCGCCGCGCCAGCGCTCGCACCCGCGCCACCAGCTCGCGGAAGGCGAACGGCTTGGGCACGTAGTCGTCGGCGCCCGCCTCGAGCCCCCGCACGCGGTCATCCACGGCGTCTCGCGCCGTGAGCATCAGGATCGGCGTGGTGCACCCGCGCGACCGGAGTTCGGCGCACAGATCGAACCCCGAGCCGCCCGGGAGCATCACGTCGAGCACGATCACGTCGTGCGTGCCGAGCAACGCCCGCTCGCGTCCCTCGACGAATGTCCCCGCCGTGATCGCCTCGATCCGCCGATCGCGGAACCCGTCGCGCAGGGCACGCGACAACTCCGGATCGTCCTCCACGATCAGCACGCGCACACGAATTCCTCTGAGTGGGCAACGATCAGAGGTAGCAGGGTGGCCGGGCCGCGGGCAACCCCCGCCGGCGTCGCGACGATGTCGGAGGGCGGAGCGCTATCTGGTGCCCAACGTCGCGCCGGTGCCGCGGGCCATCGTCAACTCGGCCACGACGTGGCGTTCCCGCTTCATCACGCAGGCGTCATACCAGTCGGCGCCGCTGGTGGGGTCGTCGCACGCGATGGGGGCCGTGCGGTGGGACTCGAGCTGCGGCCAGAGGTGGCCGTAGATCTCGTGGCCCAACACGCGTTCGATGTAGCGGTCGAACATCGTCGAATCCGCGGACGTCGCTCCCACGTCGAGCAGCGCGTGGCGCAGTTCCGACATGCGGATGATCACCGAGAAGTGGTCGATGGGCCGGCCGGGCGCGTTGGTGGGCGTGAGCGGGTAGATGGCGGTGACCGCCTGCCAGCCGCCCACCGAGCGATAGCCCGGGGGCACCTGATCCCGCAACTCGCGCCGCGTGCCGATGACGACCGGAATACCGGACTGCTCGATGGCGACCATGGCCGAGTCGAACGACGGCGACTGGGCGCGCATGCGCGCGATGGTCTCGCCGAGGATCGAGTCGCGGATCACGACGTTGGAGCGCCGGAGCTCGGGCCGGCCGACGGCGGCAGACGCCGCCGGTGCACCGAGCGCCGGCGAAGGGACGAAGGCCGAGTAGCGGAGCGTGCCGAGCGACGAGGCGCCGGGCTGTAGCGAGGCGCAGGCGGACAGGGCCGATGCGACGAAGCCGATGCGGATCCAGGTGGCGCCGTGGCGCAGGAGCTCATGGAGCGAGCGCCGACCGGGCTTTAGCGCGGTGTAGTCTGGATCTGAACAGAACTGCTGGAGCATCGGAGTGTCCCGGTTCGCTCATTCGAGCGTCGTGGTGCGATGCGGCCAGCGTCGGTCGCAGCAGGAACACTCACGAAATCGTGCGTGGTGTCAACTGTTTATACGGTAGACAGTGCCTAGATACTGCTATACAGTGACAAAGTGACCGAAAACCTCCATATTTTGACCGTATACCGCGATTTTTGGATACAAATATCGGCCATTTATTCCTGCTACCAACCACGTGGGACCGGCGGAAGATCGTCGCCGAGTTGGCGATTGACGGGCCGCGCGCCGTCGCGCATCGTGGACCATGGCAACACCACTCCGTTGGACGCTGGCAGCAGCCGCCGTGATCGGCGCGCTGGCAGCCGCCGGGTGCGGCTCGGGCTCAGCGCCGGCGCCGATGCAGCGGCCCGTGCTCGTCGACGATCAGGTGTATACCACGAGCACGATGCCCGCGAGCGAGTCGGACTTCGACGCGCCCCCCGCCAAGGTGTGGGCCGCGCTGCATAAAGCCTATCCGGCCGTCGGCATCGAGATCACGGTGGATGACCCCACCGGCCACCGCGTGGGCAATACGAACTTCTGGAAGTCGGGCTACCTCAATGGGCAGCCGATCGCGCACTTTGCCGACTGCGGGTTCAACATGCAGGGCCCGCGGGCAAACAACACGCGCGTGTACTTCTCGGTGCTCACCACGCTCACCACGCTCACCGCGCGGGACGCCGGGCACACTCGACTCGCGACCAGCGTCCATCCGGTGTCGCTCGACGTGGCCGGCGGCGCCACCGACCGCCTGGCCTGCGGATCGACGGGAGCGCTGGAGCAGCTGCTGTACGCCGCGGTGCGCCGGGAGTTGGGCGGGAGTTGACCGCGCGGCCGGGATGGCGCATGCACGACGGCCAACCGGGATCCGGTTGGCCGTTGTTGTGCTGCATAGCAGGGGTGGGACTCGAACCCACGACCCCGGCATTATGAGTGCCGGGACTATGCCCCCATTTATTGCTATTTCTCAGAGTGAGCGCGATATTCCGGTGTCGGTGACTATGCCCTTTTTTATGCCCGCGCACCCTGACGCGGACCCACACACCCAGATACGGAAAGACGTATGCCCCCGCGCGGTCCGTACCTCAACGGAACCCGATACTGGGCCAACCTCCCGGGCCTCGGGCGGCGGCCCCTGGTCCCGCCCGGCGCGAAGCTGGCGACGGACAACTTCGACGTGGCCGCGAAGCTGTACGCCGACCAGATCGCCAAGATCGAAACCGACCGCCGCAACGCCGCTCTGGGCATCGAGACCCGCCAGGACATTCACCCGGCGACGTATGCGGTCCGGTACCTCGACGCGCGCAGACAGGAGTGCCGCGAGAATCGGGGGCTACGCGCGGACGCGCCATTGCCCAAGACGGATAAGGAGCGCATGGACCGCACCTGGTACGCGATCAACCTGTGCCTCAACCGGCCCGCACTCGCCAAGGTGGAGTCATTGCGGGCGATCACGCGACCGGTCGCGGACAAGCTGGCCCATGATCTGAAGACGTCGGTGCGGACAAAGCAGGGGAACCTCCTGCGCCCCGCGACCGTGCGCCGCATGCTCATGGAGCTGAGCGGCATGCTCACCGCGGCGATCGCCGACGAGTACCTCGAGAGCAACGTGCTCTGGGGGAACAAGAAGGTCCCCAAGCCGAAACGCCGGACCGCGCTCAACTCGCAGAAGTACCTCACCCGGCACGAGGTGCGGCCCCTGCTCGACGCGGTGCGCTACTCCAGCCGGAACCCGTGGGCCGTGGAACTGGCGACGACGCTCTTCTATACCGGCGCGCGCCTGTCGGAGATCACGGGTCTACTCGTCAGCGACATCGACGTCACGCAGCGGCGGGTCAGCATCCGCGAACGCGAGGAGGACGAGCACGACGTGAAGACCGAGGGCTCCCAGCGCGAGAGTCCGCTGTGGCCGCGTCTCGCCAGAGTGTTGGAGGCGTCGCTCGCCCAGGTTCCGCGAAACCCCAACGGGCTCCTTTTCCCCGCCCCGGGCACCGAGATGTTGCCGCTGGCCGAGCAGCGCCCGATGCAACGGCTGCGCGGCACGCTGCGGTCAGCGGCGAAACGCACCAAGCTGAAGAAACCAATTGGGCACCATACCGCCCGCCACAGCTACATCTCGGGGAGGCAGGAGATGGTCGAACTCGATGTGCTGGGAGTGGAGCGGCCCGTACCTACGTCGTACATCGCGCGGGAAGTGGGACACACGACTGAAGACCAGATCCGAACGACGTACGGCCATCTCCCCAAGACTGGGGTCCGGCAGACGCTACTCGACTGGGGGGAGGCCGACCCGGTACCATATATGGCGCGGTACCGGGCCGAGCGGGCACGTCTCGCTAGGCGTCGCGCCAGGCACGAAGCGCGTCAAGCGGCGAG
>DATLTC010000087.1 GCA_035533755.1 Gemmatimonadaceae bacterium | reverse complement strand
CGGCGAGATCGTGGGCGCGGTGACGATCGGCGGGTGCCTGGATGCGCGCGCCGCCGAAGCGAGTGACCGCGTGCTGCGTACGGGAAGCGCCGAGTTGGTGGACATCGCGCTCGCCGACGAGGACGCCTGGGATCTGGGGCTGGGATGCGGCGGCACGGTGCGCCTGCTCGTGGAAGCGGTCGACTTCGGGGGGCGCGCACACCCGGCCGTGGCCGCCTACGCGATCGCCGAACGGGCGGTGGCCAAGGGGCGACGCGCCCTGGTCATCGGCGCGCTCCTCGACGCCGGCCCTCGCCTGGTCGTGGACGCCGACGGCGCGCGGAGCGGGTCGCTTGGCGACGCCGCCGTGGATGCGCGCGTCGCGGCGCTCGCCCTGGATGGCGCGCGCACCGGGCCGCGGGTGGTCCGCGACGACACCAGCGGCCGGGAGTACTTCGTGGAGTGCTTCGCGCCGCCGGTGACCGCGGTGGTGTACGGCGGCGGCGAGGTGGCGGTGGTGCTCACGCGCCTTGCCCGCGAGCTGGGCATCCGCACGGTCGTCGTGGACGCGCGCGCCCGCTATGCCACCCGCGCGCGGTTTCCGCTTGCCGACGAGATTCGCGTGGGCGATCCCGGCGCCGTCGCCGCCGAACTGCCGGCCACGGCCCAGACGTTCGTCGTGATCGTGTCGCACGACTACAAATTCGAACTGCCGGTGCTGCGCCATGCGCTGCGCTCGCCGGTGGGCTACGTGGGCCTCATGTCCAGCCGCACGCGCGGCGCCAAGCTGCGCGAGGTGCTGGCCGGGGAAGGGTTCACGGCCGAGGAGTTGGCGCGCCTCCATACCCCCATCGGACTCCGGATCGGGGCCCGCACGCCGGCCGAAGTGGCGGTGAGCATCGCCGCCGAGCTGGTGGCCGTGCGCGCCGGCCAGGCGCCGCGCGCGTGAGCCCCGCGGACGGCGCGGGATCGCTGGCCGTCGTGGTGCTGGCCGCCGGCGCGGCGCGGCGGTTCGGCTCGCAGAAGCTCGTGGCGTCGGTGGGCGGGGTGCCGCTGGTGCGGGCCAGCGTGGAGCGCGTGCTCGCGGCCGGCCCCGAGACGACGATCGTGGTCGTGGGCCACGATGCCGATGCGGTGCGCCGCGCGCTCACCGGGTTGCCGGTGCAGATCGTCGTCAATCCGCGTGCCGATCAGGGGATGAGCGAGTCGCTCCGCACCGGGCTCGCGGCCGTGCCGCCGCACGCCGTGGCGATGGTGGTGGCGCTGGGCGACCAGCCGATCGATCGTGACGAGGTGATCCCGTCGCTGGTGGCGCGATTCGGTGGCGATGACGCGGCGATCGTGGCGCCCCGATATGCGGGGGTGCAGGGGCTGCCGGTGCTGTTCGCGCGCCGCGTATTTCCCGAGCTCGACGCGCTGCGCGGCGACGTGGGCGCGCGGCAGGTGGTGGCGCGCGATCCATCGCGCGTGGCGTACGTGGACTTCGATTTCGCGATGCCGCGCGACGTGGACACCCGTGCCGACCTCGATGCGCTGATCGATTCCTGACGCCGGCGATCTGGTCCGTTGGCGCCGAGCGCGGGTATTATTGCCATGGACGGCGCGTCCGTCGCGCCCATCGAATGCACCGCCCCCCTTCATGCTCGGGAGTCTCCCATGCGCCGGACAACGCTCGCCGTTCTCTTCCTCGCGCTGACCACGCCGCTCGCGACGCCCGCCGCCGCCCAGCGCGCCGGGAACAACGACCCGACCATGCGCGTGGCCGGCAGCGGCGTGTTTCCGGGTGGATGGCACGTGTTCCTCGATCCCAACCGGTTCGACCACATGACGGTCAAGGATCTGAGCTTCACGATGGCGGGCGACAGCTACCACGTGACGACGGGCCCGGCGGGGATCTACTGGACCGACAAGGACTCGGCGCCCAACGGCAGCTATACCGTGACGGCCACGTTCTCTCAGCTCAAGGCGCCGGGCGGGCACGGCGAGGCTTATGGGCTGGTGGTGGCGGGGCGCGACCTGACCAGCGCCGACAAGCAATCGTACGTGTACTTCGTGGTCCGCGGCGGCGACGACTATCTCATCAACCACCGCGCGGGCATGGCCGTGCACAAGCTGGTGAACTGGACGTCGAACGCGGCCGTGAAGGGCAAGGACGGCGCGGGCAAGGCCACGAACGTCCTGTCCATTGCCGTGGGCGCCGATTCGGTGCGCTTCCTGGCCAACGGCACGCAGGTGGCGGCGCTGTCACGCGCGGCGCTGGGCGATCTGTCGGGGAGCTTCGGGTTCCGCGTGAACCACAACTCCGACGTCGCGATCACGGATCTGCAGTTCAGGAAGCACTAGCCCGCGGGCGTGAACCTGGCCGCCGGGGCACGATGCCGCGCGGGCGGGCCGGGTCTCCATTCGGCGTGAGATGACGTTCAAGGATCACTTCACGGGTGCCGCCGCGGCGTACGCGGCTGCGCGCCCCACGTATCCCGACGCGCTGTTCCGCTTCGTGGCCGACCGGGCGCCGGCCCGGCGCCTGGCGTGGGACTGCGCCACCGGCAACGGCCAGGCGGCGCGCGATCTGGTGCGCTACTTCGCGCGCGTCGTGGCCACCGACGCCAGCGAGCAGCAGTTGGCCCAGGCGCCGCCGCAGAACGGCGTGGAATACCGGGTGGCGAGCGCCGAGCGCAGCGGGCTCGAGGCTGGGTCGGTGGACGCGATCACGGTGGCGACGGCGCTGCACTGGTTCGACTTCGAGGCGTTCTACCGCGAAGTGGAGCGCGTGCTGGTGCCGGGCGGGCTGCTCGTGGCGTGGAGCTACGGCAATGTGTGCGTGGACGCCGAGCTCGATCCCGTCGTGCGCGAATTCCAGCGGGAGGTGGTGGGGCCGTACTGGCCGCCCGAACGCCGGTACGTCGATGAGGGATACGCGACGATCCCATTTCCGCTGCGCGAGGTAGAGCCGCCGCGGCTGGAGATGCGCGTGCCGTACACGCTCGATCAGCTGCTCGCCTATCTGGCCAGCTGGTCGTCCACCACGCGGTACGTGCGGGCCACGGGCACCGATCCGATCCCGGCGCTGCGGGCGCAACTCGAGCCGCGGTGGGGCCGTGCGGGGGCTCGGCGCGAGGCGCGGTGGCCGCTCAACGTCCGCGCCGGCTACGTGTCGTAGAGCCGGTGCTCAGGGCGCGCCGCGCCGGGCGGCGCGGTCGAGGGCGGCACCGAGGTCGGGGGCGGTGAGGCCGTGGGCGTAGGCATCGCGGAGGGCGCGATCGGCGACCTCGTCGGCCATGACGCGGCGTTCGCCGTCGCCGGGCGGGGCTGCCCGCACGAAGGTGCCGCTGCCGCGGCGCGACTGGACCGTGCCGTGGAGGGCGAGTTCGTGGTAGGCCTGGAGGACGGTGTTGGGGTGGACGCCGAGCTGGGCGGCGAGGGCGCGGACGGGGGGCAGCGGACTGCCGGTGGCAAGATCGCCGCGGGCGATGGCGGCGCGGACGGCGTCGGCGATCTGGAGGAATATCGACCGGCGGTCGGCGGGATCGAGTTCGAAGTCCACGGTAGTAATCTAGTGCCCTAGTACACTAGAGCAATACAACGGCGGCTGCGAGGCGTCAGCTGCCTCCGCGGCGTATTTCGGCGCGCGCCAGACCTCCCAGGGCGCCGCCCACCAGCGCCAGCCCCACCGCCACCGCGCCGTACGCGAGCGGCTGGCCCGTGGGCACGGACATGCCGCGCACCACGGCGTCCGGCGCCCAGGCGAGCGCACCCACGTACAGCGATCCGGCCAGCACTCCGTGCACCAGCGGGCGCCGGCGCGCCAGGGCGGCGGCGGCATACCCGCCCGCGATCGCGGCGAGGCCGCGCATCACGAGGAGCAGCAGCAGGAGCGGCACCGAGGGCACGAGCGGGGCCCCCCGGTCGTGGAACACGACGGCGGTGCCCATCCCGCCCAGAGCGAAGATCACCGCGCTTCCCACCACGATCGCAAGGACCGAGCGAACCACGACGCGCCTCCCGGCACCGAGGCCTCAACATAGGCGCCGCCCCCCAGAACACAAACCAGACACGCGGGCCCTTGAACCCGACCGCCGGCGGAGCGATCCTCCGCGCCTTCGGGTCGCATCGCGTTGCCCTCCCCTCCTCGCCGCACATGCTCGCTCTCGCGCTCTCCCTGGTGTCCGCGCTCACGCTCGCCGACTCCGGCGCCACGTACAACGGCCGTCGCGGCGCCACGCACGCGCGGCCGCCGCGCATCGTGGCCGAAGCCACGATCGACGGCGTGATGAACGAGCCCATGTGGGCGAAGGCGGCGCGCCTCACGGGCTTCTCGCAGATCACCCCCGTGGACGGCGTGCCGGCCAACGATTCCACCGTGGTGCTGGTGTGGTATTCGCCCTCGGCCATCTACTTCGGGGTGCGGGCGTACGAGGCGCACGGCGCGCCGCACGCCACGCTGGCCGACCGCGACGCGATCGGCGCCGACGACAACGTGCAGATCCTGTTGAGCACGTTCAACGATGGGCGCCAGGCCCTGGTGTTCGGCGTGAATCCGCTGGGCGTCCAGATGGACGGCACGATGACCGAGATCACGTCGGTGAGCGGCGGGTTCGCCAACGGCGTGCAGGCGCGGCCGCAGGCCGACCTGAGCCAGGATTTCGTGTTCCAGTCCAAGGGGCGCGTGACCCCGTGGGGCTATTCGGTGGAGATCCGCATTCCGTTCAAGTCGCTGCGCTATCAATCGCTGCCCGAGCAGAGTTGGGGGATCAACGTGATCCGGCACGTGCAGCACTCGGGGTTCGAGGACACGTGGACGCCGGTGCGTCTGGCCGCGGCGGGTTTCCTGTCGCAGGAGGGCACGCTCGACGGGCTGCACGGCCTCGAGCGGGGGCTCGTGGTGGATCTCAACCCCGAGTTCACGCAGCGCGCGTCGGGGGCGCCCGCCAACCCGGCCGATCCGTCGTCCCGCTGGCGGTACGACGCCGGCGCGCCCCAACTGGGCGGCAACGCGCGGTGGGGGGTCACCGCCGACCTCACCCTCAATGCCACGATCAAGCCCGACTTCTCGCAGGTCGAATCGGATGCCGCCCAGGCGGTGTTCGATCCACGCCAGGCGCTCTACTTCGCGGAGAAGCGGCCGTTCTTTCTCGACGGCATGGACGGCTTCACGACGCCCAGCAATCTGGTGTACACGCGGCGCATCCAGCAGCCCACGTTCGCGGCCAAGCTCACCGGCAAGGTGTCGGGCACGACGATCGCGTTCCTCTCGGCGCTCGACGACCGCACGACGTCGCTGGCGTACGATCCGCTCACGGGCCGCGGCGGCCACAATCCGCTGTTCAACATCCTGCGCGTGCAGCGCGATCTGGGCACGGCGTCGCAGGTGGGCGTCACGTACACCGACAAGGAAGACGTGCAGTACTCCAACCGCGTGGCCGACGTCGACGGCCGCGTGGTGCTGGGCACGCTGTACACGGCCAACTTCCAGGCGGCGGCCAGCCGCACCGTGAGCGCCACGGGCATCACCACGGCCCCGCTCTGGGGCGCGACGCTGCGTCGCAACGGCCGCCGGTACGGCGCGAGCTACTCGTTCAAGGGGCTGGACACCGCGTTCGTGGCCGGCGCCGGGTTCATCGGCCGCGGGGGCATCGCCGACTTCGACGTCAACGAACGGTTCACCTGGTTCGGCGCGCCCGGCGGCGCGGTGGAGAGCTTCACCTTCAATCCGATCTACGACCTCACCTGGAAGTACGACCATCTGTTCCACGGGCGCGACGCCATCGAGAAGAAGTTCCACCTCAATGGCAACCTCGCGCTGCGCGGCGGGTGGTCGGTGGGCGCCGCGCTCCTGCTCGAGACGTTCGGCTACGATCCCCAGCTGTACCAGCACGTCTACGTGGCCCGGCCGCCGCAACAGGGCGGCGACACGGTGGCGTTCACGGGCACGCCGCGCCTGCCGAATCGCGATTGGGTGGTGACGCTCAACTCGCCGGGCTGGCAATGGTTCAGCGGCAACCTGATGTACGTTTGGGGGCAGGACGAGGACTTCGACGAGTGGGCGTCGTCGCGCATCCAGCTGGTGACCGCGAGCGGACTGGTGCGGCCCACGGGCAAGCTGCGGATCACGCCGTCGTTCACGCTGCAGGCGTACGGGCGCGCCTCCGACCACAGCTGGGAGAACGCGACGCGCATCACGCGAATCGAGACGGAGTACCAGTTGGCGCGGCCCCTGTTTCTCCGCCTCGTGGGACAGTACACCACCACCAACCGCCTGACGCTGGTGGATGAGTCGCGCACCGGTGGCGCGCTGCTCGTGCGCAACCCGGACGGCACCTACACGCCGTTGGGGGCGTACCGGCTCAACAACTTCCGCGTGGACTGGCTGCTCGCCTACCAGCCGTCGCCGGGCACCGTGTTCTACGCGGGCTACGGGAGTACGTCGGTTCCCGACGCGCTGCAGGTGGGGCAGCTCACCGACACCCGATTCCGGCAGGCCGACGCCTTCTTCGTGAAGCTGAGCTATCTGTTCCGCATGTGACGCGCGTCGCCGGCGCCCATTCGCAACCGCTTGCCGATGGAAACCCCCGCGACCGGGTGATACATTCGCGCGGGCCGATCGCCCTTCGATTCTCCAGCATGGAGCGGGAACATGAGTCGCCGTTCACCAACTCTCGTCGTCGCAGTGCTGGCCGTCGCCGCCCTGGCGGCGGCGCCGGAGCGGGCGGTCGCGCAGCAGCCGCCCGCGCCGGGCACCGCGCAGATGTCCATCGCCGATCTGCGGGCGTGGAAATCCATTCGCGGCCAGGCGGTCTCGCCCGACGGCCGCTGGCTGGCATACCAGCTCGTGCCCAACGACGGCGACGCCTCGGTGGTGATCCGGTCCACGACCGGCGACACCGAGCACCGATTCCCGGTGGGCGTGGTGGCGGCCGCGGGCTTCGGCCGCGGCGGCGGGCCGGCGGCGATCACGATCTCCGGCGATTCCCGATGGGCGCTGTTCGCGGTTGCCCCCACGACGCGTGAAGCGGAACGTCTGCGGGCAACGCACCGCCCCGCCGAATCGCAGGCGGCGCTGGTGAACCTGGCCACGGGCAAGGAGCAGCGGTTCCCGCGCATTCGCCGCTACGCGTTCGCGGGCGACCACCCCGAATGGATCGCGCTGTACACCGATGCCCCGGAGGCGGCGGCCGGCGCGGCCGAAGCGGCGGGCGGCGGGCGCGGCGGCGCGGCAGACGGCGCGGCGCCGGCGCGCATCGACGCCTCGGATCTGCTGCTCTACAACCTGTCGTCGGGCGAGATCGTGAACATCGGCAACGTGAGCGACTTCGGGTTCGACAAGACGGGCACGTATCTGGCGTACACCATCGAGACGCGTGACCGCACGGGCGACGGCATCCAGCTCCGCGATCTGCGCACCAGCGTCGTGCGCGCGCTCGACGGCGACCGCGCCATCTACCGCCGGCTGGCGTGGGCCGACAGCGGCCTCGCGCTCGCGGCGCTGCGCCTCGTGCCCGACAGCGCGGCGCGCGACACGGCGGTGAGCGTGGTGGCGTTCACGGGCTTCGGGCCCGGCGGCCCGACGCAGACCGACCTCGATCTGGCCGGCCGCGCCGACGCGCCGACCGGGCTGGCGATCAGTCCCGACCGCGGTCCCACCTGGTCGGAGGACCTGCGCACGCTGTACTTCGGCCTGCGCGACGCGCCCAAGCCGCTGCCGCGCGGCGCCGGGCGGGGCAACGACATGCAGTCGCTCATCAAGCCCGGCGCGCCGGGCATGGGCGGCACCGTGAATCAGCCCAAGACGGGCGCGCCGTCGGACGAGGATCTTCCGTCCCTCATCATGTGGCACTGGAAGGATCCGCGCCTCCAGTCGCAGCAGATCGTGCAGGAGCAGCAGGACAAGCGCTACAGCTACCTGGCCGAGTACCGGCTGGCCGACAACCGGGTGATCCGGCTGGCCAACGATTCGCTGCGCGACGTCTCGATCGCCCCGCACGATCGCTTTGCCTACGCGATGGGCAACGCGCCGTACCAGCGCGACGAGAGCATCACCGGGCGCGCGTTCGTGGACATCTACACGATCGATCTGCGCACGGGGGCCGAACGCCGTCCGGTGCGGAAGGTCATCACGCGCGTCGTTCCCTCATCCGACGGGTCGCACCTGCTGTACTGGGGGATGGACGCCAACTGGCACCTCATCGACATGGCCACCGGCGAGGAGCGCAATCTCACCGCCGGCTTGCCGGTGACCTTTGCCAATGTGGAGGACGACCACTACAACCTCGTGCAGCCGCCCGAGCCGGTGGTGGGCTGGTCGTCGGACGGCGCCTGGGTGCTGCTCTCCGACGGGTGGGACGTGTGGAAGGTGTCGGCCACCGGGGCGCCCGCGGTGAACCTCACGGGCGACGGGCGCAGGGACCAGATCCGCTATCAGCGCCGCGCGCTCGTGGCCGCCGACGAGAAGAGCATCGATCTGTCCGCGCCGTTGTACTTCCAGACCTACGGCGAATGGACCAAGAAGGCCGGCCTGTCGCGCGTGGATGGCGAGAAGGGCGGGGCGGTGCGTCTCATGTGGGACGACGCGGCGTTCAACTTCCTCAAGGCCAAGGACGCCGCCGTGGTGCTCTACTCGCGGTCCACGGCGCGCGACTACCCCGACTGGTACCTGGCCAATGCGTCGTTCTCGGGGGGTACGCGGCTCACCGACGCCGATCCGCAGCAGAAGGAGTTCGCGTGGACCAGCGGCACGCGGCTCATCGACTACACCAGCGCCAAGGGCGACAAGCTGCAGGGCACGCTGGTCCTGCCGGCGCACTACACGCCGGGCAAGAAGTACCCGCTCCTCGTGGAGATCTACGAGAAGGAGTCGCAGGGGATGCACAACTACACGGTGCCCAGCGATACGCGGGCGCCGGATGTCAGCGTGTACACCAGCCGGGGCTACGCGGTGCTCGAACCGGACATCGTGTACCGCGTGAACGATCCCGGGATGTCGGCGGTGTGGTGCGTGGTCCCGGCGGTGGAAGCGGCGATCGCCACCGGCATCGTCGATCCGGCGCGCGTGGGATTGCACGGGCACTCATGGGGCGGCTACCAGACGGCGTTTCTGGTGACGCAGACGCACATCTTCGCGGCGGCGATCGCCGGCGCCCCGCTCACCGACATGGTGAGCATGTATGGGTCGGTGTACTGGAACGCCGGCATCGGCGACGCCCAGATCTTCGAATCCAGCCAGGGCCGGTTCAAGGGCAGCTTCCTGGACAACTGGGACGCCTACGTGCGCAACTCGCCGGCCTTCCACACCAAGAACGTGACGACGCCGCTGATGATCCTCTCGGACGACAAGGACGGCGCCGTGGACTTCAACCAGGGCATCACCTGGTACAACGATCTGCGCAACGCGGGCAAGAACGTCATCCTCCTCACGTACGTGGGCGAGAACCACGGACTGGCCAAGCCGGTGAACCAGCGCGACTACGCCATGCGCATGGCGCAGTTCTTCGACCATTACCTCAAGGGCGCGCCGGCGCCCGACTGGATGGTGAACGGGGTGCCGCGGCTCAAGATGGACGCCGAGCTCAAGGCCATCCGCGCCCGCGTGGACTCGAGTCTCGCCGCCTCGCGCGAGGCGGCCGGCGGCGCGCGCGAGCCATGACCCCCACGGAGGGGCGCGCGACGTGACGCCGGCCGAAG
The DNA here is from genome assembly GCA_035533755.1 of Gemmatimonadaceae bacterium. Taxonomy (NCBI): domain Bacteria; kingdom Pseudomonadati; phylum Gemmatimonadota; class Gemmatimonadia; order Gemmatimonadales; family Gemmatimonadaceae; species Gemmatimonadaceae bacterium. The sequence continues at coordinate 53,458 of DATLTC010000087.1, read as the reverse complement.
TGGGCGGGCCGGCGAACCCGGCGGAGGAGCCGAAGGATCTCGGATTCGGCACTGTCGTGGGGCAGGAGCACGCCCAGCGGCTGCTCAACCGCGACGGGTCGTTCAACGTCAAGCGCGGCGGCCTGCCCAGCCTGGCGTCGCTCAGTCTGTACCACGCCCTGCTCAGCCTGTCGTGGCCGCGGTTCATCGGGTTGCTCGTGGGCGGCTACCTGTTCGTGAACCTGCTGTTCGCGGCGGCGTTCATGGCCTGCGGGCCGGGCGCGCTGGGCGGCGCCGCCGCGGCCACGATGGGCGGGAACTTCGCGCGCGCGTTCTTCTTCAGCGTGCACACCTTCGCCACGATCGGCTACGGCAACGTCGTGCCCGTGGGCGTGCCGGCCAACGTCCTCGTCACGGGGGAGACGATCGTCGGCCTGCTCGGCTTCGCGCTGTCCACCGGCGTGCTGTTCTCGCGGTTCGCGCGTCCCACGGCGCGGATCATCTTCAGTGACCTCGCGGTGGTCGCGCCCTATCGCGGCGGCACGGGATTCATGTTCCGCCTCGTCAACGGACGGTCGAGCCAACTGATCGAGCTCGACGTGAAGGTGCTCTTCTCGCGCATCACGGAGCGTGGGGGCATGCGCCTGCGGGCCTACGATCAGCTCAGACTGGAACGCACGCACGTGGTGTTCTTTCCGCTGAGCTGGACGGTGGTTCACCCGATCGACGCGTCGAGCCCGCTGTTCGGGCTCTCCCAGGAGGACCTGCGGGCCTGCGACGCCGAACTGCTCATCCTGCTCAGCGGCATCGACGAGACGTTCGCGCAGACCGTGCACGCGCGCACCTCGTACAAGGCGGACGAGATCGTGGTCGGCGCGCGGTTCGCCAACATCTACAATCCGCGCGCCGCCGACGGATCGGAGAGCATCGACGTGTCGCGGCTGGGCGAGATCGTGCGGGTGTCCGACGCCGATCCGGGGCTCCCCACCGACACGGCCACCTGGCACCACACGGGACACTTCACGGGGTTCGCCCCGCCTCCGGTGCCTCCGGGGGAGCGGCCGACGCGGTCGGGCCGCCCGCCGTCGTCGCAGAGCTAGGGCCGCCGGCGCCGCGCGCCGCCGGCGTCATCCTGGCGGCGTGTCGGGCAGTGCTCCCGATTGGTCCGATCCCCGCAACTCCTCGGTGCGCGCGGCCGATACCGGCATCTTCTTGAGTACGGCGTCGCGGCACGCGGCGAGCACGGCCTCCAGCGCCTCGATGCCGTCGTCGGTGGCCTCGTAGAACAGGTCGTTCACCGCGGTTTCGGCGCGCTCGAGCTGATCGACCAGGGCCTTGGCGTGGCCGCGGCTGGGCATCACGCCGCACACCTTGGGCGTGGCCCGGTTGCCGCACGCCTTGCGGAGCACGACGACGGCGCCGCGCTTGCCGGGTTGCACGTAGTAGGCGGATTCGGCGCCTTTCGGGGGCCGGCCCCGCTTGGCGCCGCGCTTCTTCGCTGGGTTCGCCCGTTGTCTGGCCATGTCCGTGATCACGTCTTCGCGAAGTCGATGAAGAATACTGCGAACGGTCGCGTGAACCTAGTGGCGCCGCGTGATCAATCGAGATCGGCCGTGGGCAAGTATCGCGGGGCCACGCGCGCTTTCGTGGTCTGTTCGTACGCATAGGCGATCCGCAGGAGCACGGGCTCGCTATAGGCGCGGCCGAAGAACGAGAGCCCCACCGGCACGCCGAACACGTAGCCGCACGGCACCGTGATGCTCGGATACCCCGCCACCGCGGCGGGCGTGGTGCTGGATCCGCCGCCGCCGGGGTCGCCCTTCACGAGGTCGATGAGCGGCGCCGGGCCCGACGTGGGCGCGATCAGCGCGTCGAGCCGGAACTTGTTCATCGTCGCGTCGATGCCGTCGGTGCGGGCCATGCGGTGGTTCTTGGCCAGCGCCTTGGCGTACTCGGCGTCGGGCGGGCCCTTCTTCTGCGCGGTGAGAAAGGTCTCCTGCCCGAAGTATTTCATCTCGCGCTCGTGGTTGGCCTCGTTGAAGGCGATGAGGTCGGCGAGCGTCCTGGCCGGCGACGACGGCCCGAGGCCGGCGAGATAGGCGTTGACGTCGGCCTTGAAATCGTAGGCCAGGACGTCCCATTCCGAATCGCCGTACTGGCCGGCGGTGGCGAGGTTGGCGGGGTCGATGACGATCGCGCCGGCGCTCTTCATCTGGGCGATGGCCGCCTCGACCAGCGCGTCCGTGGCCGGGCTGTACCCCATGTAGCGCTCGCGGGCCACGCCGATGCGCGCGCCCTTGAGGCCGCCCGCCGAGAGAAACCTGGTGTAGTCCGCCTCGACGTGGCCGCGGTTGGTGGCCGTGGCGGGATCGCGCGGGTCGGCGCCGGCGATGGCGCCGAGCAGGATGGCCGCGTCGCGCACGCTCCGGGCCATCGGGCCCGCGGTGTCTTGATTGTGCGAGATGGGGATGATGCCGGCCCGGCTCACCAGTCCGACGGTGGGCTTGATTCCGACGAGCGAGTTGGCGGACGACGGCGCGAGGATCGAGCCGTCGGTCTCGGTGCCGATGCCCACCGTGCAGTAGTTGGACGCGACCGCGGCGCCGGTGCCGGAGCTCGATCCCGACGGCGAGCGGTCGAGGGCGTACGGATTGCGGCACTGCCCGCCGCGCCCCGTCCACCCGCTGGACGAGTGGGTGGACCGGAAGTTGGCCCACTCGCTGAGATTGGTCTTGCCGAGGACGATCGCGCCGGCGGCGCGCAGGCGCTCGATCACGTGCGAGTCGCGGGGCACCGTGGCGCCGATCAGGGCCAGCGATCCGGCGGTGGTCATCATCCGGTCGGCGGTCGCCAGGTTGTCCTTGACCAGGATGGGCACGCCGTGGAGCGGCCCGCGCGGCCCCTTCGCGCGGCGTTCGGCGTCCAGCGCGTCGGCGATGGCGAGCGCGTCGGGATTGGTCTCGAGCACCGCGTGCAGCGATGGGCCCGTGCGATCCATGGCGGCGATGCGCTCCAGATACCGCTCGGTGAGCGCGCGCGACGTGAACCGCCCCGAGCGCAGTCCGTCCTGCACGTCGTCGATCGACAGTTCCTCGAGTGGGGGCGGTGCATGCGCTGCCGCCGCGGCAGGCACCAGCGCCGACGCCTGGCGCAAGTCGCGGTGGACCACCGCGGCCATACCGGCCAGCGCCGAGGCGCCGATGAACTCGCGGCGGGAGAGTGGCTGGTGATCGTCGGGGGCGTGCTCGTGGTCGCGCATCAGATCCTCGGGTTCGGCTCGCCGGGGAAACTGCGGCGCCCGAGGCGCGATGACAACCACCTCCTTGTCATTACTTTGCAGCCAGGCGAACCGCGCGCGCCGGCACCGGACCCCGCCGCCGCGCAAACCATCCATGACAGGGAGATCCCAGCATGAGCGCCATCGAACGCCCCGCCGCCGACGAGTACGCGCCGTTCTACGCCACGTACGTGGGCGGCGTGCCCGACGGCGACATCGTCGACGTGCTGGCGCACCAGGGCCGCGCCGTGACGGAACTGCTCGGCGGGCTCAGCGAAGCGAAGGCGGGCTCGCGCTACGCGCCCGGCAAGTGGAGCGTGAAGGAAGTGGTGGGCCACATCACGGACACCGAGCGGATCTTCACCTATCGCGCGCTCCGCATCTCCCGTGGCGACGCGACGCCGCTGGCCGGATTCGATCAGGATGCGTACGTGGCGGCCGCGCAGGCGGACCGCCGGTCGCTGGCCGATCTCGTGGCGGAATTCCAGGCGGTGCGGGCCGCGACGCTGGCGCTGTTCGGCGCGATGGGCGCCCAGGACTCGCGGCGCGCCGGATCGGCGAACGCGGTTCCGGTGACGGCCCGGGCGCTGGCCTACATCGCGGCCGGCCACGAACTGCACCATGTCGGCATCCTCCGGGATCGCTACCTCGCGTGACACCAACGGTATAGCCGTGTGGGCCGGCCGGCCCGGGCAAGGGTTGGCTAATCCCTTACTTGATCGTCCACACCGGGAACGATAGAGTACCAAGGGGAGCCGCGGTCGCCGGCCACGCAGCGCGGGAGGTCACATGATGCGCCTCTGGATGAACGCCTATGCCAAGCCACCGGCTGTCGGCACCAGCGTGGTGCTGAGCACGGTGGTGCACGCGCTGCTCATCAGCGCCGCCGTGGCCGGTACCGCGGGCGCTCCCGAAGCGCTTCGCGAGGCGATCGCCAGCCGCGTGCAGTTTCTTCCGCCGCCCGACCAACGCATTGCCCAGAACGGCCCATCCGAGGTACTGCGCTTCATCGCGCTTCCGGCCACGGGCAACATGGGGTTCGATCCGACCCCTCTCAACAAGGGGCCGTCCGTGGCGGCGCGGGTGGCCAAGGCAGGCACCGGGGACGCGCCGATCTCGGTCCCGGTGACGAACGCCGCCAAGGGCGACGACTCCGTGCTGTCGGTGCTGGAAGTGGATTCGACGGCCACCCGGTATCCCGACAGCGCGTCGCCGGCGTATCCGCCGGACCTGCTCGCCAAGAACATCCAGGGGACGGTGTCCACCGAGTACATCGTGGACACGTCGGGCTTCGCCGATACGGCGTCGCTGGTGATCGTCAGCGCCACCAACCCCGGGTTCTCGCAGGCCGTGCGCGAGGCGCTCCCGTACATGCGCTTCCGCGCCGCCAAGCTCGGCAACCGCAAGGTGCGCCAACTCGTGGAGCAGCAGTTCACGTTCCGGATCACGCGGCCCAAACCCGACACGCTCATCGCCAAGGGGCCCGGCAAAGCGTGAGCGCCACGGATCTGCGCGCGTCGTCCACGCGCATGCGCCACGTGGTGCGCCTGGCGGGCGTGGTGATCGGGTATTCGGAACTCGAGGACGCGTCGCCGGGGGATGGCCGGGCGCACGGCCACTTTCGCCCCGGCATCGGTTACGAGTTGGTGGAGCTCGTGTTCCGCCTGTTCGCCGACGCGGTGCCGCGGCGCGGCGGCGGGGTGGTGGACGAGACCAAGCTGGAGCGCTACCACCGGTCGCGCGACGCGCTGGGGCTCACGCTCGAAGAGGCCGACGGCACGGTGGTGAAGACGTCGGGCATCCACATCGCCGATTACGCGTCGGAGCAGGGCGCCGAGGGGCGCGCGCTCGAGGTGCTGATCTCCGACGCGGGGTACTGGGAGCGGCGCGCGGCGCGCGACGGCGTCTGATCCGCCGCCTCGGCGGTCTCGTCGTTCCCGAACGTCAGCCCATACCGGGCACACAACTCCCGTGCGCACGCGGCCAGCCCGCGGCGATACCTCGGCCCCATGGCGTGGCCGCGCGCGAAGGTGGCGCGGTAGCGCGCGGCGAGGGCGGGAAATTCACGCGCGATGAAGGGCAGGTAGCGCTGGCGCGCCGTGGCGTGGAGGGAGAGCGAACCGACGACCATCGCGTCGGCGCCCGCCGCGGCCACGCGCGCCACCAGCGCCTCGAGTTGCGCGGGATCGTCGGTGATGCCCGGCAGCACCGGCATCGCGTTCACGCGCACGCGCACCCCCGCCGCGTGCAGGCGGGCGACGGCGCGCAGCCGAGCCTCGGGCGTGGGCGCGCGCGGCTCGATGCGGCGCGCCAGTTCGCGATCGACCGTGATCAGCGACACGTGGACCTCGACCGACGACCGGCGCGCGAGCCGCGCCAGGAGATCGGTGTCGCGGGTGACGAGCGGGCTCTTGGTGATGATCACCACGTGGAGATCGGCGTGGTGGGCCAGCACCTCGAGCAATCCGCGCGTGATGCGGAAGCGCCGCTCCGCGGGCTGATAGGGATCGGTGGCCGTCCCGATGACGATGCGGTGCCCGCGCGCAAGATCGCGATAGCGATCGGCGCCGTACCAGAGCGTGCGCTGCAGCACGTCGGCCGCGTTGCGCTTGACGAGGATGGCGCGCTCGAAGGCGAGCCAGGGCGGGAGCGTCCGCGCCGTCTCGTGCAGCGCCTCGTCGCCGGGGTCGGCGGCCAACGCCCGCTCGAGGGCGTAGCGATGCGCGTAGCGCGCATAGCAGTACGCGCAGCCGAATGCGCATCCGACGTACGGGTTGATGGACCAGAAGCCGTCGAGTCCGGTGGTGCCGGGGCCGTTGAGAATCTCGCGGGCCCGCGTGGCGTGATAGCGGATGTCCTTCTGCTCGCCGATGACGGGGAGCGCGCGCCGGCGCGTGAGGCCATCGGGAAACAGCGACAGTTGTTGGGCCATGGGCGACGGTGAGCAGGGGTGTATGCATACCGAAGAAATACCGAAACCACAAGAGCGAGCGTTCGCCAGAATCGCCGCGATCGTCGTATGTTTCGCCCCGTGAAGCTGCTTCTGGGTCTCAGCCGCGACGCGACGACGATTTGGCGAAGCTCGCTGTTTGCCGTGCGCCTGGTGGCGCTGGTGATGGCGAGCGTGGCGTTTTCCGGAGTGCTCTTCATCACGGAGCCGGCCGGTCCGGGGTTTGAACCGGCGTCGGCGTCGTATCTCGGCGCGGCGGAATCGCTGGTGTCGGGCCACGGGTTCCGGGTGCCGATGGCGCCGTGGAATTCGGCCGACAGCACGTCGTCGCTGACGCACTATCCACCGGGATTCTCGATGGCCATCGCGGGACCGACGGCGCTCGGGCTGCCGGCGGCGCAGGCGGCGCGGCTGGTGGAGGCGCTGTCGGCGTTCATCGCCATGGCGGCGCTGCTGGCGATCGTGGGCGACGCGGCGGGGGCGGGGGCGGCGACGCTGCTGGGCCTGGCGCTGCTCGTGATGCCGGCCACGGTGGATGTGCACCTCTCGGTGCTGAGCGAGCCGCTGTTTCTGGCGTGCATGGCATTCACGCTGGCCACGATGGTGGCGGCCCCGGACCAGCCGCTGGCAGCGGGACTGAGCGCGGCAGCGGCGCTACTGGTGCGCTTCAGCGGCATCGCGGCCGTGGTGGCCGCGGTGTTGTGGGCGCTCACTCGGCGCGGTGCGCCGCGCGATCGCGTGCGGCGCTCCGTGCTCGCGGCGGCGCCGGCGCTGCTGCTCATGCTCGCCTGGCTGGTGGCCGCCCATGGCGCCGGCGCTCACGTGGTGCGCCGGCTCGGAGTGTACGGCGACTGGGAACGCTCGATATCCGGCGGCGCCCGGACGCTCACCACGTGGCTCGCGCCCACGGCGCACGCGGTGCCCGGGGCAGGCTGGGTAGCGCTGCTCGTGGCGGCCGGCGTGGCGGCGATGTTCGTGGTGGGCACGCGCCGCGCGTACCGGCTGTGGCGCCTGCTGCCCGCCGACATTCCCCTGCACAGTTCCACGAACGTTCCGCAACTCATCGCCGCGCGCGTGTTGGGCGCGTCGGCGGTGCTCGGGGGATGCTACGCGCTGGTGCTGCTGGCGGCGCGGCTGTTCGCCGACGGGGGCATGACGTTCGACGGGCGGCTGCTCGCTCCGCTGATCGTGCTCGTGGCCGTGGCATTCTCGGTGGCGGCGGCTACCTGGTGGCGCTCGGCGCGCCGCGCGGCGCGCGCCGGACTGCTCGTGGCGCTGGTTGCCTGGGGCGGCGGGTCGCTGGCGGCATCGTGGCGCCATGCGCACGACGCGTTGGCGCACGGCACGGACCTGGCCAACGATGCGTGGCGCGAGTCGCTGATCCTCGACTGGGCGCGCGCCGACGGCGGATCGCACCCGCTATACACCAACTGGCCGGCGGTGTCGTACCTCTATCTCGGACGGCCGGCGCGGGGGTTGCCGCAGTCGGCGGATCCGCAGACGCTGCGTGCGTTCGGCGACACGCTGGCGGCGCATGGCGGCGTCGTGCTCGCTTTTCTGGCGCCGAATCCCGCGTACGTGTCGCCCGACAGTCTCGCGTCGGCACTCGGCTTGCGGGTGGTGGCGACGTTTCCCGACGGCGGAGTGCTGGGGCCCGCGCCGCGCTGACCCGCGGCGCCGGCCCGGGCATATCGCGGGGCGGTTGGAGCGGATAGAATCCCTGGAGGCCGGCCGGCACCGCCGGCCTGCGTGCCACGTGTGAACGGGGGGACCCGATGCCTGCGAAGCTGTCCGATCTCGAGATCCAGCGCGCGCTGGGTGGGTTGCTGGGCTGGGCGCGGCGCGGCGACGTGCTCACCAAGACGTTCAGCTTCCCGCGATTCGGCGACGGGATCGCGTTCGTGGCCAAGGTAGCGGTCATCGCCGACGCGATGGATCACCACCCCGACATCGACATCCGCTACACCAAGGTGTGTTTCGCGCTGTCCACGCATTCGGCCGGCGGCATCACGCAGCTGGATCTGGATCTGGCGGCCAGGATCGAGAAGACGCACGCGGGGTAGCGGGCGCGGCGGCACCAAACGAAACCGGCCCGCGGGCATTATCGCCCGCGGGCCGGTTTCGTATTCGGCGCGTGAGTTCAGCGCCGGCGGTCGCCGCCGCCGAGCAGGCTCAGGATGAACAGGAAGAGGTTGAGCAGGTCGAGATAGATGGTGACCGCGGCGATCACGTAATCGTTCTCGCCGAACTGTCCGGAGCGCGTGATGCGCCAGGTGTCGAAGACGAGGAGCCCCGAGAAGACGAGCACGCCGGCGCCCGCGATCCAGAGGGAGCCGCCCACGCTCGGGAAGAACATGCCGATGAGCATGGTGGCGAACAGCACGAACAGTCCGACGGTGAAGAACCCGCCCCAGGCGCTGAAGTCGCGCCGGCTGAACGTGGCGTACAGGGTGAGGATGCCGAAGGCGGAGAAGGTGAGCAGGCCGGCTTCGCCGAGCACGCCGGGCTGCATCCTGAGGTAGTACAGCATCATCGGGGCGAGCCAGACGCCCACGATGAACGTGAACAGCAGGGTGAGGATGATGTTGCGCGGATAGTTGCGCGACTGGGTCTGCGCCATCCACAGCGGCGCGAACCAGCAGAGCATGGTGATGAACGGGTGGGCGGCCACCGCGTTCATCAGGGCCGCTTGCGTGAACGCGAACGCGGCGCCGAGGAGCGACACCACGATGCCCACGAAGACGAGGCCGTACGTGCGGCGAACGAGCGTGGCCCGTTCGACCCCGGACCGGACCGGTGTGGCGATGCTGGACGAGAAACCCATGGTGAGACGCAGCTCCTGAATTGAGTAGCCCTGCCTCCAATTCTACCCGGGAACGGGGGCCGAGTGCCAGTGGAGGCGCGGGGGGCGGCTCAGTGCTTGCGGAGCTCCACGTTCCCGTTCACGGTGCGCATGATGATGCGGGAGCCGCCCTTGCCCAGGGTGGCGCGCAGGTGGCGCGGATCGATGTGGCCGTTGAGCGTGACCGGGAAGTCGGTCATGAAGCGCCCGTTCACCGTGGACAGCTCGACGTCGGCGTCCACGTCGTTGCCGAGCTCGACGATCACCGAGCCGTTCACGCTCGAGAATCGCATCTCGGAGGTGGGCCGGTAGTGGAGCATGCTCGCATGCACCGTCCCGTTGACGCTGCTGGCCGACACGGGGCCGCCGTCGGTGGCCACGTTCACCGCGCCGTTGACGGTGCTGGCGCGCACCTCGGACGTGACGCCGGTGACGGAGACATCGGAGTTCACGGTATGCGCGCCCACCTTGACGCCGGCGGGCACGCTGACCACGAAGTCCACGCGGACGTCGTTGTTGCGCTCGTGTCCCTCGTAGCGCGCATCGTAGCTGCCGGGCGTGCAGTGGGCGTCGGGGCCCCAGAGCGCGCAGAGGAGCACGTCCTGATTGTCCTCGCCGAAATGCTGGACGTCGAAGTGGACGATGCTCGGATCGCCGCGGCGCCAGTGCTTGGTGGCGGTCACGGTCACGCTGTCGCCGGTGGCGCGCTGGACGGTCACCCGGCCGTTCATGTTGCGCACGGTGATCCAGCGGCCGTCGGGGATCTTCCACGCCCAGGTCATGGTGTTCTGATCGGGCGCGTTCTGGGCGCGGGCCGCGGCGCCGGCAAAGCCGGTGGCGAGGACGAGAGAGAGGGCGAGGGAGCGGCGCATATGAGGTATCCTACCCGGGAACGCCGGGAATGTCACTTGAGAGTGCGCAAACGGACGTCGCCGCTCACCGTGGACACGGAGAGGGCGCGGCCGCCGCGGCCGATGCGGGCGTTGATGCTCCGGCGGCCCACCTGGCCGTGGAGCGTGAGCGGGAAGTCGGTGTCGAGGTCGCCGCTCACCGTGGACATCGCGAAGTCGGCGTCGAGCGCGGCGGGCACGGCCACGGTGACGTCGCCGCTCACGCTCCGGAACGAGAGGTCGCCGGCGCCGGTGAGCGCGGCGATGGTCACGTCCACGTCGCCGCTCACCGAGGTGGCGCGCACCGACGAAGCGCGGAGATCGTGCAGTTTCAGGTCGCCGCTCACCGACGACGCGCGCACGTCGCCCTGGGCGCCGTCGATGGCCACGTCGCCGCTCACCGAATGGGCGTCGGCCAGCATCGACGCCGGCAGCTTGACGGTCACGTCCACGGTCCCGCGATCGCCCCAGTTGCTGTGGTGCGAGTGCATGTGGGCGCCGTCCTCGTCGCACGATTCGTCGGAGTCCTTCCAGAGCACGCAGACCACCACATGCTGCGCGTACTCCTTGACGGCCACGTACATGTCGTCGGTGTTGCCGTGCCGGTGGCCGGTGACCTCGACGGTGGTGCCGCCGGCCGGCGCGAACCGCACGTCGCCGTTGATGTCGTGCACCGAGACGACGGTACCGGCGGGTTCCGCCTTGGACCATTGGAAGTCGGCCTGCTGCGCGCCGGCCGAGGCCGTGCCGAGGGCGACGAGGGCAATTCCGAGGAGTGTGCGCATGGAGGGATCCGTTGAGAGTGTGGGGCGCGCGGCCAGGTTCACCGGCTGCCGCGCCGGTGGATGACCACGTCGCCGCTGAACGACTCGGCGCTGATGCGCGCCGCACCGCCGCCGATGTTGAACGTGAAGCGCTTGCTGGTGGCGCTGCCGATGCCGTGCTCGCCGGGCTGGAGCGTGATCGGGAAGTCGCTGTCGATCGAGCCGCTCCACGTGGACACGGTGAGCTGGGCGCTGGCGTTGGCCGGAATGGCGAGCATCACGTCGCCGGAGTGGGTGCCGAACTCATAGCGGCCGTCGGGCGCGATCGCGCCGTCGAAGCTGACGTCGCTGCTCGTGCTGTGCGCGCTCACGCTCCGCGACGTGATGTTCTTGAGATGCACGTTGCCGCTCACCGTCTCGGCGCTCACGTCACCGGTGACGTCGGTGAGCGTGATGTCGCCGCTCACGGCCCGCGCGTGGACGTCGCCTGTGAGGCCATCGGCGATGACGTCGCCCGAGAGGGTGCCGAAGTCGATGTGGCCGGCGGCGGTCTGGACGGTGACGTCGCCGCTCTGGGTGTGCGCCGACACGGCGCCCCCGGTGCCGCGGATGGCGATATCGCCGCTCTGCGACTGCGCGGTGACGCGGGCGCCCGCCGGCACGGTGATCTCCAGGCGCACGTCGCCGCCGGCGTCGGAGGCGTCCACCGACACGCGATCGTCGGAGGCGTCGAACCGGATGCGCCCGTGGTCCGAGGTGGCGTGCACGACGACCTCGGGGCGCGTGCCGGTGCGGACGACGATGTCGCCCTGTCGCGCGGTGAGGGCCACGATCCCGCCGGGCCGGAAGGCGACGGTGGTGTCGAGGCGCGCGCTACGGTCGCGATCGAACCAGCGGCCGTCGTCGCGGCGGGCGGTCTGGCCGGCGACTGGCGAGGCGGCGGCGGCGAGGAGGAGAGCACCGAGGAGCAGAGAGCGTGTCATGATGGGGTCCTAGGTGGCGGACGGCAGGGCCGCCGCCACGCGCAAGATCTGGACTTTCGTATCGAGGGACTGCGTGAGCGACTGCAACAGGAACCGGCTGGCCGGATCGCGCGCCAACGCCGTCTTGCACTGCGCGATGGCGTCGTCGATGACGGTGAGGTTCTTCTCGATCACGGCCACGGTGGCGGTGTCGAGGTGGCTCCGGCGCGCGTTGAGCACGGCATGCAGCGCGGCGATCTCCGTGTCGTACGACTGCTCGACGGCGGCGGGCGTGGCTCGCGCCGCGCGGTTGGCGGCCAGGCGCGCCTGCGCCGGTCCGCCGAGCGCCGTGTCGGCGGGCCCGGGAACGGGGGCCCGCTGCGCGGTCACCGGCGCGGCCGGTCCGCCAGCGGCGGATCGCGGCGCGGCGCGGTGCGTGGTGGCGTAGCCGAGCACCGCCGCGACGACGAACGTGGCGGCCACGGCCGCGCTCAACAGCGCGGGCGACCTCCACCACGGACGGCGGCCGGCCAGCGGGACCACGGGGGTCTCGAGGCGCGCCGCGATGCCCTGCCACAGGTCGCGCGACGGCGCGAGCACGGGGAGTTCGGCGGCCCGGGCGCTCACGCGGCGCAGGTCGGCGAGCAGCGCTCCGCACGCCAGGCAGCCGCGCGCGTGCGCCGCCATGGCGTCGCGCGTCGCGCCGTCCAGGTCGCCGTCCAGGAAATCCATCAGCCGGTCGCTGAAGATCTCGCAGGTGATGGTGGGACCGCTCATCGGTTCAACGCCTCGCGCAAGAGGAGCCGCGCCCGGTGCAGCTGCGCCTTGGTGGCTCCCGTGGTGACGCCGAGCATGTCGGCGATCTCTTCGTGCTTGTAGCCCTCGACATCGTGCAGCGTGAAGACCCGGCGAGCACCGGGTGGCAGTCGCGTCATCGCCGCCTCGAGGTCGAGCAGGTCGCCGGGCGGGAGGGTCATCCCGACCACGCCGGCGTGCGCATCCATGCCCTGCTCCTCGTCTTCCTCCTCGAACCGCGCCCGCCGCCGGGAATCGGTCTTGCGATCGTTGAGCACGACGTTCACGGCCAGCCGGTGGAGCCAGGTGGAAAACGAACTCTCCCCGCGGAAGAGATGCAGCTTCTCCCATGCGCGTACGAAGACGTCCTGCGTGAGCTCCTCGGCGCGCGCGCGGTCGGCGACCATGCGCGCGCAGAGCGAGAACACCCGGTCGACGTGCCGCCGATACAGCCGCTCGAACGCCGCCCGATCTCCCGCCGCGGCTTGCGCCACGTCGGTGTCGGACGGATTGGAGTTGGGCGTTTCGAGTGTGGCCACAGCGGTCATGCGTCGTCGATCTCCGTCCGTGCACGGGATGAGATAGTCGACGCGGGCAAAAGGTTGGAACCCGGCCGGCGGCGGGTTCCGGCCGGCGGGGCTCTTTGGGGCCTACGCCGGAGCGTCGGGGCGGGTTTCGGGCGCGCCGAGCCCGGCGACGAGCGCGGGAAGGTCCGCGAGGCGGTCGAGGTAGAAGCGCGGCGACGCCGTGGCGAGCTCGGCGCGCGAGAACGGGCCCCAGAGCGCGGCCACCGTGCCCACTCCCGCGGCGTTGCCGGCATGCATGTCGTGCACCGAATCGCCGATGAACAGCGCGCGGTCGGCGCGGCCGCCGAGGCGATCGAGGGCCACGTGCACCGGCTCGGGGTGCGGCTTGTGCCGGGCGGTGGAGTCGGCGCCCACGATCGTCTGCACGAACGGGAGGAGGCCCACGTACGCCAGCCCGCGCTCGGAGAGTTCGACCGACTTGCTGGTGACGATGCCGATCGCGTGGCCGCGCTCGCGGAGCGCGGCGAGCGTGGCGGCGGCGCCGTCGTAGGCGCGCACGAGGCGGTCGTGGTTGGCGAGCTGATATTCGCGGTAGGCGCCGATGAAGGCGTCCACGTCGGCGTCGTCCGCCGCGTAGCGGGTGAACATCGCGCGGAGCGGCGTGCCGATGCCCGGGAGCCACTCGGCGTCGCTGGGCGCGGGGAGCCCGCGCGATTCGAAGGCGTGGGATTTGGAGCGTTGGATGAGCTCGATGGAATCGATGAGCGTTCCGTCGAGGTCGAACAGAATGGTGTGGAGCATGGCCTGGGGTGGAAGGCGCCTATGCGAACTCTAGCCGGGGTGGACGCCGGCGCGAGGGTGGCGGCGCGGCGCGCAATGCGAAACGGCCGGCCCGGGTTTCCCCGAGCCGGCCGCTTCGTGTGCGCCCGAGGGCGCGATGGCCTTTAGCGGCCGAGCTTGACGACGTTCTCCGCCGCAGGACCCTTCTGGCCCTGAACGATGTCGAACTCGACGCGCTCACCCTCGGCCAGCGACTTGAAGCCGCTGCCCTGGATGGCGGAGTGGTGAACGAAGCAGTCCTTCTGGCCGTTCTCAGGCGTGATGAAGCCGAAGCCCTTCGCGTCGTTGAACCACTTCACGGTGCCGGTCGTACGCATTGCGGTACTCCTGTGTGTTGTTGTGGTCGGAGTCCGGTGATGCCGTACATACCGACTACAATGTTCGTGACCAAGACCCTCACGATGGGCGGTGCCCCCGCCGCGCCGGACACTTGCCGGACGTGACGCGCGACATCGATCGACAAAAAAGGACCCAGCGAAAGCCAGGCCCCAGGTCGAACGTGGAACGTGTCCGCACGCTAGGCGCGGAAGTCGCTGCGAAAAGGTATCAGCGTTCCGAATAGCGCGCAACGGTGGAATTGTGTGGGAGCCAGAAGACCGCCAACCTCAACTGGCCATGGGGTTTGCGCCTCGAATCCCGACCCGGAAACGCCCCCATTGGGCGAGCAGTCTGTCGGTGAAAAGCCGGCCCTCTTGACGGCATGGCGAATGGGCAGTCCCCCGACGCATACTATACAAGTGGGCGTTGGTCGGCCTCGGACCGCAGCCCTGGGCGCGCGGCGCGCGCCCCCACGAGATCGGAGGCGCAGATGGCGCAGCGCAAACAACTGGACGCTGGGACCACGGGCAAGGAGCTTCCGGCGAGGGCGGCGGACTCACCGAAAGGATTTCGCATGTCCGCCTCGCGCACGATCGCCGTGACGGTGGACCGGGTGTATGCGGCGTGGATGGACGGCGGCGCGCGCGCGCAGTGGTTGCGCAACGACGAGTTGGTGGTCACCGACGCGACGCCGGCGATCTCGTTGCGCGGCGATTGGGGGACGACGCGCGTGTGCGTGTTCATCATGCCGCGCGGGACGGGACGCGCCAACGTGACGGTGGATCAGGAGCTGCTCCCGACGGCGAAGAAAGCGGCGCAGATGAAGAAGTTCTGGCAGGCCCGGCTGGGGCGGCTGGCGGCCGCACTCGAACGCGCGCGAGGGTGACGGAACCCCCTCCCGGTTGGGCATTCGAGCGGGCGCGGGCGCTGGTGCTGGAACACGGGTGGAACGCCACTGCCTATCAGATTCTCAATCCGGGCATCGCGCACTGGTTCTCGGCCGGGGGCGACGCCGTGCTCGGGTACGCGCGCGCGCGCGGCGTGTACGTCGTGGCGGGGGCGCCGGTGTGCCCGGAGGCGCGGCTGGGGGACGTGGTGGATGAGTTCGAGCGTGAGGTCCGGGTGCGCGGGCAGCACGTGTGCTACTTCGGCGCCGAACACCGGCTCGAACGGCTGCTGCGCGCGCGCGGGGGACGGGCCATGGTCGTGCTGGGGGCGCAGCCGGCGTGGCACCCGGCCGACTGGCCGCCGATCATCGCGCAGCACGCGTCGCTGCGCGCGCAACTGAACCGGGCGCGCAACAAGCGGGTGGCGGTACGCGAGTGGTCGGCGGCCGAGGCGCGCGATCACGCCGCGCTCTGGCGCTGCCTGGGCGAGTGGGGGGCGACGCGCGGACTGCCGCCGATGCACTTTCTGGTGGAGCCGCGGACGCTGGGCCGATTGGACGACCGGCGGGTGTTCGTGGCGGAGGTGGCGGGCGGCGGCGTGGTGGGGTTTCTGCTGGCCTCGCCGGTGCCGCGGCGGCGCGGCTGGCTGGTGGAGCAGATCATCCGCGGTCGTGGCGCCCCCAACGGGACGAACGAACTGCTGATCGACACGGCGATGCGGGCGTTCGCGCGCGAGGGGGCGGAGTACGCGACGCTGGGACTGTCGCCGTTGTCGCGGCGGGCGCGGCTGGACGAGACGATGAATCCGGCGTGGCTGCGGGTCGTGCTGGCCTGGGTGCGCGCGCATGGGCGCCGGTTCTACAACTTCGACGGGCTGGACGCATTCAAGGCCAAGTTCGCGCCGTCGCGATGGGAGCCGGTGTACGCGATCGCCGACGACCGGCGGGCGCTGCCGCGCACGCTGTTCGCGATCGCGGCGGCGTTCAGCGGCGGGTCGCCGATCCGGTTCGTGGGCCGGGCGATACTGGGGGCGGCGCGGACCGAGGCGGGGTGGGCGATGGAGGCCGCGCGCGACACCGTGCGCCGGTGAACGATCGCCGCTGGACGCCGCCGCGCGCCCGGTGTTGATTCCCCCCGTTCGCGCGGCCGCAACTTCCGTTCTCTCCCGCCTCCCGGTCCTCCGCCCATGCATTTCGCGAGAATCGACTGGATCATCATCACCGTCTCGATCGTCGTCTCGTTCCTTCCGGCGCTGTTCTTCTACAAGCGCGCGGGGTCGAGCACGGCGGAGTTCTTCACCTCCGGCCGCGCCGCGCCCTGGTGGCTGGTGGGCGTGTCGATGGTGGCGACGACGTTCAGCACCGACACGCCGAACCTCGTGACCAACATGGTGCGCGAGAACGGCGTGGCCGACAACTGGCTCTGGTGGTCGTTCCTGCTCACCGGGATGATGACGGTGTTCTTCTTCGCGCGCATGTGGCGGCGGTCGCGCGTGCTCACCGATCTGGAGTTCTACGAGCTGCGCTACTCGGGCAAGGCGGCCTCGTTCGTGCGCGGCTTCCGCGCCGTGTACCTGGGGCTGTTCTTCAACTGCGTGATCATGGCCACGGTGAACCTGGCGGCGGCCAAGATCGCGAACGTGGTGCTGGGCTGGCCGCCCTGGAAGACGCTGTCGATCGCGTCGGTGATCACGATCTTCTTCGCGTCGGTGTCGGGGCTCTGGGGCGTGCTGGTGACCGACTCCATCCAGTTCACGATCACGATGACGGGCACGTTCGCGGTGGCCTACTTCGCGGTCAAGCAGCCGCAGATCGGCGGCCTGTCGGGGCTCATCCATCAGATCGATCCGAAGACGCTCAACCTGCTCCCCGACTTCGGCAACTGGACGGTGGCGCTGTCGGTGCTGATCATCCCGATCACCATCCAGTGGTGGTCGGTGTGGTATCCGGGGGCGGAGCCGGGCGGCGGCAGCTACATCGCGCAGCGCATGCTGGCCTCCAAGACGGAGAAGGACGCGCTCACCGGCACGCTGCTGTTCAACGTCATGCACTACGCGCTACGCCCCTGGCCGTGGATCATCGTCGCGCTGGCGTCGACGATCATCTATCCCAACCTGGCGTCCATCCAGCACACCTTCCCGGGGCTCGATCCCAAGCTGCTGGGCGACGACATCGCGTATCCGGCGATGCTGCGCTTCCTGCCGGCGGGGTTCCTGGGGCTGATGGTGGCGGGGATGCTGGCCGCCTACCGGTCGACGATCGAGACCCATCTGAACTGGGGCACGTCGTATCTGGTGCACGATTTCTACCGTCGGTTCATCCGCCGCGATCGGACGGAGCGCCACTACGTATTCGTGGGGCGCGTGGTCACGGCGCTGCTGATGGTGTGCGCGGCGCTGCTCACGTTCGAACTCGACACGGCCAAGGAGGCGTTCGACCTCATCCTGTCGGTGGGCGCGGGGACGGGGCTCATCTACCTCCTGCGCTGGTTCTGGTGGCGCATCAACGCCTGGAGCGAGGTGTCGGCGATGTTGAGTTCGTTCCTCGTGGCGCTCGGGTTCTTCGTGGCCGGCAAGATGGGGCATCCGGTGGCGGCGGACCTGTCGCTGGTGATCACAGTGGCGACGACGACGGTGGTGTGGGTGGTGACGACCTACCTTACCGAGCCGAGCGACCACGCGACGCTGCTCAACTTCTACAAGCTCGTGCGGCCGGCGGGGGCGGGGTGGGCGAAGATCCGCGCCGAGGCGGGCGTGGGGGCGTCGCCCGACAGCCTGCCGCAGGCGATGCTCGGCTGGATGCTGGGCTGCGTGTTCGTGTATTCGGCGCTGTTCGGCACGGGGAGCATCCTGTACGGGCGGCGGCCGCAGGCCGAGATGTGGGCCGTGACGTTCGTGATCAGCGGCCTCTGGCTGTTGCGTCTGGTGCCGCGGATGTGGGCCAGTCCGGGTTCCGAGGCGGCGGACGGCGCATGACGCCACGCTGGGCTCCGGTGACCAAGGCCGTGGTGCTGGCGCGAGGCCTGGGTACGCGCATGCGGCGCGAGGATGCCGCCGCGGCACTGGACGACGCGCAGGCGGAGGTGGCGGCCCGCGGCACGAAGGCGATGATCCCGATCGGGCGGCCGTTCCTGGATTACGCCCTCAGCGCGCTGGCCGACGCCGGCTGCACCGACGCGTGCCTGGTGATCGGGCCCGAGCACACGGATATCCGCGACCACTACACCCGCACGTCGCCGCCCACGCGCATCCGCGTGGCCTTCGCCGTGCAGCAGGAGCCCCGCGGGACGGCCGACGCGCTGCTCGCCGCCGAGGCGTTCGCGGCCGGCGACCGGGTGCTGATGGTGAATTCGGACAACTACTATCCGCCGCGCGCGCTCTCGGCGTTGCGCGCGGTGGCGGGTTCGGGACTGTTGGGTTTCGAGCGCGCGGCCCTGATTCGCGAGAGCAACATCGAGGCGGCACGCGTGCAGCGGTACGCGCTGCTCGCGCGCCGCGCCGACGGATCGCTGGCCCGCATCGTCGAGAAGCCGGACGCCGCCACGGCGGCGGCGCTGGGGCCGGACGCGCTGGTGAGCATGAACGCGTGGGTGTTCACGCCGGCGATCTACGCGGCGTGCCGGCGGGTGACGCCGTCGTCGCGCGGCGAGCTGGAGCTGCAGGACGCGGTGCGGATCGCGATCGACGACCTGGGTGAACGGTTCGACGTGGTGCGCGTGGCGGCGGGGGTGCTCGATCTGTCGAGCCGCGGCGACATCGCGAGCGTGCGCGAACGGCTGGCCGGCGTGGAGGCGAGACCGTGACCGACCATTATGTGGCGCGGCTGGTGGCCGAGGGCATGTCGCCCGACGCGGCGCGCGCGAAGGGCCCGCTGTTCGCGGCGGCGGCGCAGGCCCTGCGCGCGCGCGGCGTGGAGGCCGCGCAGCCACTGGCGCTGTTCGTGCCGGGCCGCGTGGAGGTGCTGGGCAAGCACACCGACTACGCCGGGGGCCGGAGCCTGTTGTGCGCGGTGGAGCGCGGCGTCTGCCTGCTCGCGGTGCCGCGGGCCGACCGCAAGGTCCGGGTGGTGGACGCGCGGGTGGACGAGGAGGTGGTGTTCGAGTTCGACGCGGCCATCGAGCCGCCGATGGGGCACTGGTCCAACTATCCGATGACGGTGGCGCGGCGGCTGGCGCGCAACTTTCCCGAGGCGCGGCGCGGCGCCGACATCGCGTTCACGAGCGACCTGCCGCTGGGCGCCGGCGTGAGCAGTTCGAGCGCGCTCGTGGTGGCGATATTCCTGGCGCTCTCGGCGCTGAACGATCTCGAGGACGCGGCCGCGTACCGGCGCGAGATCACGAGCATGGAGGCGCTGGCCTCGTATGTGGGATGCGTGGAGAACGGCGAGAGCTTCGGCACGCTGGCCGGCGATCGCGGCGTGGGGGTGTTCGGGGGGAGCGAGGACCAGACGGCCATTCTCTGCTGCCGGCCGCACACGCTGAGCCAGTACGCCTTCTGTCCGGTGCGGAGCGAGGGCACGGTGCCGTTTCCGGCCGGCCACACGCTCGTGATCGCCAACAGCGGGGTGCTGGCCGAGAAGGCGGGGGGCGCCCGCGAGGCATACAACCGGGCGTCGGTGGCCACGCGGGTGATCGTCCGGCGATGGAACGCCGCCACCGGGCGTGCCGACGGCGCGCTGGGCGACGCCGTGGTGAGCGGGACCGGCGCGCCCGACCGCATTCGCGGCGCGATCCGCGACGGAGGAGACGACGAGTACCCGGTGGGCGTGCTGCTCGATCGGTTCGAGCAGTTCCTGGACGAGAGCACGCGCATCATCCCGGCGGCGTACGCGGCTCTGGCGCGCTCGGATCTGGCGCGGTTCGGCGTGCTGGTGGACGAGTCGCAGGCCGGCGTGGAGCGCTGGCTGGGCAATCAGATTGCCGAGACGATCGCCCTGCAGCGGCAGGCGCGGGAGTTGGGCGCGGCGGCGGCTTCGGCGTTCGGCGCCGGTTTCGGCGGCAGCGTGTGGGCGCTCGTGGCCCGGTCGGACGCCGAGGCGTTCGCGCACCACTGGTTGACGCGGTATCGTGCGGCATTCCCCAACGCCGGCGCGGCGGCCCACGCGTTCGACACGGGCGCCGGGCCGGCGGCGCTTCGTCTTGCGGACCTCCAACCATGAGGGTCACATGTGGAAGGACTTCAAGGATTTCCTGATCAAACAGAACGCGATCGGCCTGGCGATCGCCGTCGTGATCGGCGTGGCGTTGAACACGGTGGTCCAGGCGATCGTGAACGACGTCATCATGCCGATCGTGGCGGTGGCGCAGCCGAGCGGCGACTGGGTGAACTACACGCCGCCGCTGGGGCCGTTCAAGTTCCCGATCGGGCATCTGGCGAGCGCGGTGCTCAACTTCTTCATCGTCGGCTTCGTGGCCTGGCGCATCAGCAAGGTGTTCGTGAAGGCGCCGCCCAAGGGGCCGCCCACGACCAAGACCTGCGAATTCTGCAGGATGACCGTGGACATCGCGGCCTCGCGCTGTCCGCACTGCACGAGCCAGTTGACCGCGGCCTGAACCGGTGGCCGGACGCCGGTGACCGCGCACGCGACGAAGGCCGGCGCGCCGCAGGGCACGCAGGAGCGCATCCATGCCGTGGTGCGGAAGATCCCGCGCGGACGCGTGGCCACGTACGGCCAGGTGGCGCGTCTGGCGGGGCTCCCGGGGCACGCGCGCCAGGTGGGCTACGCGATGGCGGCCCTCGGCGACGCGACGCGCGTGCCCTGGCACCGCGTGATCAACGTCCAGGGGCGCGTGAGCCCGCGGCGTGCCGGGCCGGGCGCCGGGCTCCGGCAACGGCAATTGCTGGAACGCGAAGGCGTGCGATTCGACGGGGGCGGTCGGGTGTCGCTGGAGCGTTACGGGTGGCAGCCTCGCGCGCGGGGCCGGTGATCGCTAACGTCCTGCGCGAAAGTACCGCGTTGGAGGAGACTCAATGATCGCGCATTTCAAGCGGTTGTACGCCCACGCGCAGTGGGCGGACGAGCGCACCCTGCAGTCGCTCGTCGAGAGCGAGCATCTGCCCGCCCACGCGCTCGCGTTGTTCGCCCACCTGCTGGCCGCCGAGCACGTGTGGCTCCATCGCATGCTCGGCACGCCGGCGCGCATGTCGGTGTGGCCGACGCTCTCGGCGGTGGAGTGCGACGCGCTCGTGGCGGAGAACCACGCCGCGTACGTGGCGTTCCTCGGCGCGCTCGAGCCGGCGGGGCTGGCGCGTTCGGTGCGATACCGGAATTCCGCGGGGCAGGAGTTCGAGTCGACGGTGGAGGAGATGCTGACCCAGGTGGTGATGCACGGGTCGTACCATCGCGGGCAGATCGCGGCGCTGGTGCGGGCCGCGGGCGACACGCCGCAGCCCACCGACTTCATCGCCTTCGTCCGCGGCGCGCCGGCCGCAACCCGCCAATCGGCCTGACCCGACATCCATGACCTCGCCCCCGCCGTTCCACGATCCGCGCCCCGCGCCGGTGCGCCGGCTGCGCCGCTACAAGCCGCTGCCGCCACAGCAGACGTTCGTCCGCCATCTCGTGCGGAATTTCGTGCTCGGCACCGGGATGGTGTTCGGCGCCCTGATGATCGGCGTGTGCGGCTACCACATCACGGCGAGTCTGGGGTGGCTCGACTCGCTGGTGAACGCGAGCATGATCCTGTCGGGCATGGGCCCCGTGAATCCGGTGACGAACAGCGCCGGCAAGTGGTTCGAGTCGTTCTATGCGCTGTTCAGCGGCGTCGTGTTCATCACGTCGGTGGGCGTGCTGCTCGCCCCGGTGGCGCGCCGGTTCCTGCACCGGTTCCACCTCGACATCGAAGCCGACGACTCGTGACGCGCTTGACAGTCCGCCTCCGGCGCGCCATCGTTCGGCCCATGCAGACGCCGACCTGCGCCTATCGCTATTACTGGTATTCGACCTCTCACACGGGCCGAAGCCGGAGGCGTGGGCGTAGCTAGTCGAGCGCTGCAGCAAATCCTCAGGCGGTCCGTGTTCCACACGGGCCGCCTTTTTTATTTCACCCACGCGAGGTCAGCATGCTGGACGTCAGCCAGAAGGTGCGCATCCCGGAGCCCGAATTCATCGAGCAGCGGTGGAACGACTACACGGCCGAACAGCACGACGTCTGGGCGGTGCTCTATGGACGCCGCATGGCCGACCTGGCGCGCCATGGCAGCGAGGTGTATCTGCGCGGCGCCGAGCGCATCGGGCTCTGCCCCGACTGCGTGCCGGATCTAAGCGTGGTGAACGAGAAGCTGAGCGTGCTCACGGGGTGGAAGGCGGCCCCGGTGGCGGGCTTCCTGCCGGCGCCGGAGTTCTTTCGCTGCCTCGCCGCGCGGACCTTTCCCACCACGGTCAGCGTGCGGCCGCGCGAGCAGCTGGACTACCTGCCGGAGCCCGACATCTTCCACGACGTATTCGGCCACGTGCCGCTGCACGCGAGCCCGGCGTTTGCCGACTACCTGCAGCGGTTCGGACAGATCGCCTGCCGCGCCGAGCGCGAGGAGCAGATCCAGGGCATGGCGCGCCTGTTCTGGTTCACGGTGGAGTTCGGTCTCGTGAAGGAGGCGGGGGAGGTGAAGGTCTACGGGAGCGGGCTGATCTCGTCGCACGCCGACTCCGCCAATGCCCTGGGGCCTGGTTGCGACCGCCGGCCGTTCTCGGTGGACGCCGTGCTCGCGCAGCCGTTCGAGATCGATCGTGTGCAGGACGTGCTGTTCGTGATCGACACGTTCGGATTGCTGTTCCACGCCGCGCAGGAAGCGGCGGAGCGGCTCGGCATTCCGGCGACGGTGTGACGGCGCGCGCTGCGCCGGCCTGTCGCCGGCGCACGCGCGGTGGCATGTTCCGCGGATGAAACCATCGATCGCGGAGCTCGCGCACGCGGGCGCGCTGGCAATCGCCGGCGCGACGCTCGTCGCGGCGTGCGGCGGCTCGACTGGCAAGTCGGCCGCGGCGCGGGCCGACAGCGCCGTCCAGGCGCCGGCCGGTGAGGCGGCATTGCAGGCGCCCTGTCCGGCCGACGGCCGGTGGAAGGAGTGCAGTGTGCTGGATCGCCTGATCCGCGCCGGGCTCGGCGTGCGGCGCGATTCGGCGGCGGCCCACGAACCTGGAGTCGCCACGCCGGGGGTGCTCTACCATGTGGGCAGCGCCACGCTCGCGCTGTACTTCTTTCCCGACTCGGCGGCGCGCAAGGCGGCGGTGGCGGCGCTCGACACCACGCAATTCGTTGGCTACAACGATCCGCAGACCATCCGCGCCGAGCGGTCGCTCATCCAGTCGGCCAATCTGCTCGCGCTGCTGGACAGCCGCCGCGACGAGCAGCGCGAGCGCATCGGCGACGCGATCACGGCGGGCCCGCCGCAGCCGGTGCCGCCCAAGCGCTAGGAACGAGCACGATCAGGACGGCGATCGCGGACGGTGTGCCGTCCGCGTCGTCGCGCGCGTGCAGATCGGCGAACGTCCGCACGGCGTTGAGCCAGGCGTCGTCGGGCATCCGCGCCTCGGCCAACTCGCGCAGCACCCGTTCGGCGCCGGCGCCGAAGGTGGACGTGGCGGCGCGGCGGGCGGCGCGGGCCAACGGCAGGTAGCGGCCGCGGAGATGGCGGGGGCTGCCCGACGCGATCGCATCGATGCGGTGCAGCAGCCGGCGGCGCGCCCGCGCCGGGCCGGTCGACGCGAGCTCCACCACCGCCAGCGAGTCCCGGTCGCGCAGCCAGTCGGCGACGCGCGCCAGGGCCGCATCGACCGCGGCATCCGCCACCGGCACATCGGGCCCCGCCGCGCGGCCCGCCGCGTCGAGCACCTGATCGAGCGCGTCGCTCACGCCGCGGCCGAGGTCCGCCACCAGTTCCACGCGTCCGGGCCGCGTGAGCAGGGCGAGCATGCCGCCGCGCTCCGCGCGCACGGCGGCGACGATCGGCGCGGCCGCCGTGGCCGCGCGGTCGGGCGACCGCCAGCCGTCGAGCAGCGCCGTCACGGCGGTCTGGGCGCGCAGCATAGGCGGCGAGTGGGCGGCGATGCCGAACAGCCGCGGCATGATCGTGCCGCGCACACCCACGGCGCGTGCCGCGGCGGCGATCTTGTCGCGGAGCCGGCGCTCCATCTGCAACAGCTCCTCGGCGGGGGCCGGTGGACGGAGCGCGTAGACATGCACCTGGGCGTGGCGCGAGGCGAGGCGGCGCACGCGGCCCACCCGCTGCTCGCCCCGGGCCGGACTCCACGGCAGGTCGGCGTGCACGACGATGGCTGCCTCCTGCAGGTTGACGCCCTCGCTGAGCAGGTCGGTGGCGATGAGCATGGTGACCCGATCCGCCGGCGCGCGCTCGCGGGCGCCCGACGGCCCCAGCTGGGCGAGCAATTCGCGCCGCGAGACGGGCCCGCCGGCCACGACGCCGCCGCGCGCGGTGAGCATGGCCACGCCGCCGTACCGGCGCAGCCGCGCATACAGTGCATTGACCGTGGCCGCGAACTCGGCGAACACGATCATCGGAGCGTCCGGGTGCGCGGCGCGAATGCGCAGCAGCGCATCGGCGCGCGCGTCGTCCGGATCGGGCGCGTGGGCCAAGCGGCGCAGCAGCGCCTGCACGCCCGCGGCATGGCGTTGGGCGTCGGCGGCCAACGCCTCGGGACGTTCCACCACGTGATCGGCCGCGAGCTGCGGAAAGGCGAGTTGCAGCGCGCCGTCGGCGTAGCACCAGGCGTGGAGCTGCGCGCGCGTGGGGTACCGGCCCTCGGCGAACGCGGCGAGCAGCGCGGTGGCCTGCGCCAGGCGGCGGCGCAACGCCGCGCGGAGGGCGGCGCGGCTGGACGCCCATTGGCGCACGAGCGAGAGCGTGACGAGGGCGCCCGCGTCGCCGCCGTCCTGCACCGGCACGCCGGCCGGCAGCCCGACGATCTCGCGCAGCAGATCGACGTCGTCGCCCACGTCGATCCATCGCGTGTCGGATGCCGTGGGCAGTACGCCGGCCGGCTCGGTGTTCTCGAGATCGGCGGCATCGCGCTTGACGACATGGCGGGCCAGCTCCTCCTCGGACACGACCCAGGCGCGCTCGCCCAGAAAGAGCGCGAGCTGGGCGCGGAGATCGCCGGCGCGGTTGTGGACGGGCGTTGCCGAGAGCAGCAACACCGATGCGTCGGCGCAGAGGCTCGCCAGGCGGCGATAGCGGCGCGTGCCCGGATTGCGCGCATGGTGGGCCTCGTCGACGATCACGAAATCGGCGGCGGGCGTAGCGCCGCCGCGACTGAGCGCCTGGAACGACACGAACGTGGCGGTCGCGCCGGCCGCGGAGAGGGCCTCGCGCCACATGGCGCGCAGCGAGGCGGGGGCGACGATCACCAATCGCGCGGCGTCGCGGGCTACGGCGAGGGCCGTGTACGTCTTGCCCAGGCCCACGGCGTCGGCGAGCATGGCGCCGCGCGTGTCGGCAAGGAGGGCGCGCAGCCGGCCGGCGGCGGCGCGCTGGTGGGCGTGGAGCGTGATCGTGCCCACGGTGGCCTGGCCGTGCGCGCCGAGCCAGGCCCGGGCGATCCGGGCGCGGGCGGCGCTCGCCTCGACGCGGGAGTAGTTCACGGCGTGGTCCACGCGATGAGGGGCGCCACGGCGCGCGGTTGCAGTCCGTACGCCCGGAGCACCGCGCGCGTGAGTTCGGCCGGCGGGATGTCGTCGAGATCGAGCCGCTGTTCGAGTTCGGCGACGCGCGGCGCGAGCAGGCGCCGGGCGCGCGGCCAGTCCCGCGGCAATGGGAGCCGGGCCATGGTCCAGCCCAGATAACGACGGAAGTTGCCGCGCGCGGGCTCGGCGAGCACGTGCAGCCACGCCGCGGCGATGGACGAGTTGAGAATGGCGGCGAGCGCCCGCGCATCGTCGAGGGTGGGACATCGCGCCACGTAGCACGTATTGAGCGGCACCGCGGGGTGGCCGGTTGCGAGCACGAGGGCGCGCGGGCGACGGCCGAAGTCCGCCCAGACCACGCGCGGCGCATCGGCGGCGGCGCCTTCGGTGCGGAAGAGCGACCACCAGGCGCGCGACCGGCGGGCATCGGTGCGCGCCATGAGGCGCCGCTTCCAGTGCCTGAGCCAGTGCTCGGCGAGCGGCGGCAGCTCCGGGAGCGGTTCTCCGCGGACGTCGCAGGGCCAGACGATCTGCTCGTCGGTGGGGATGGCGCGCCATGCCGCCACGGTCTCGCCGCGCAGCATGGGGCGGAGCAGCGCGCGTTCGATCGCTCCCGTCCGGCCGTCGGCGGCGCGGATGCGCGCCACGTCGGCGTGGGCGTCGATCACGCGCACCACGAACGCCTCGTTGTATCCGCACTTCACGCCCAGCAGGGGCCGCCCGAACACGCTCCGCGCCATCGGGGTGGCATGCGTGTCCAGCCGCTGGAAGGCGCGCCGGACGTCGGGCGGGAGCAGCAGCCATGGGCTGCCCGGCGAATCGTCCAGTGCGAGGGCGGACGGTGTCTGCTCCCAGGCGTGGGTGGCGTGGCCGCGCTGCACGGCGGCGGTGAACGTGGTGGGCGGCACCGGACCGTCGGTGACGCGCCGGAGCGCGAGGATGGACGGATAGACGGCGGCATCGAACGCCGCCGGCGCGTCGGACAGATCTTCCAGGCGTGTGAGCCGCGTGCGTTCGAGGAGCAACCGCCGCACGCCGCCGCCGGCCAGCGACCGCCACAGCTTGGCCGGCAGGAGCAGGGCGAGCGCGCCGCCCGGACGCAGCAGCGCCACGCTGCGCTCGACGAACAGCGCCGAGAGATCGGCCTGGCCGGCGAATCCGGCGCTGGCATGCGCGGCCGCGGCGCCCGCGCTCCACGCCGCATGGCGGAACACGGTGTACGCGCGGCGGAGCGACGCGCGCTCCGCCGCCGGCACCCGGTGCGGCCGCACCCAGGGCGGGTTGCCGATCACCACGTGGAAGCCGCCGCGCGCGGCCACATCGGCAAAGTGCACGGAGAACGAGAAGGGGAGCGCGCCGCCGTCGGACAGCCGGCGATGCTCGCGTTGCAGCGCGGCGGCCCGGCGTCTGAGCGCCGCCAGTTCGTCGCGATCGGCGGACGAGATCCCGTGGCGCTGCCCGAACAGGTCGCGTGCGCGGCATGCGGCGAGGCGCTCCGCGCGCGCGTGGCGCGCGCCGGCGATGGAGCGTTGGAGCATCGCCAGGGCGCGGGCGCGTTCGCCGCGATCGAGCACGCGCGCGAGCGCCACCTTGCGCGTCCCGCTGGCCCGCGCGTAGCGACGGCGGAGCAGGGCGAGGTCGTGCGATCGTCCGGCCGCCGGCGCGTGGACGAAGCCCGCGCCCGAGAGCGAGTCCCCCACGCAGACGTTGCGATCGAGGTTGGGCAGCGGCTCCACCGCCATCGGGTCGTCGGGCTCGCATTCGATCACCACCGACAGCCAGAGCCGCAGTTCGCACAGCCATACGGCGATCGGATTGCGGTCCACGCCGAACAGAGAGCGGGTGACGATGTCGCGGCGCACGTCGGTGAGCGCGCGGCGATCGCCGAGGCGCGCGTGAAGTTCCGCCAGGCGGTGCAGGGCGTGGACGAGGAACGCGCCCGATCCGCAGGCGGGGTCGAGCACGGTGATGCCGGCCAGGCGCCGGCGCAGTGCATCCGCGTCGCCGTCGGGAACCACGCCCTGGGTGAGGAGCCGAGCGGCCTGGGGCTCGGGCACGTCGAGCTGGTCGAGCGCGTGGGCGAGCGCGGCATCGGTGATGCGCTCCACGAGGCGCTGCGGGGTAAAGAACGCCCCGCTGTCCTGGCGCTCGTCCGCGGCCATGAGCGACTCGAACGCATGCCCCAGCATCTCGGGGTCGATCGCGGCGTCGCTCCACGTGGCGGCATCCTCCCGGGCCGTGAAGCGATAGCGCGTGAACAGACCGCCGATCAGCGCGCCGAAGGCCTCGTCGCCGAACCGGAGATCGCGGTGGCGCCGCTCGAGCGCGGTGGGCGCGAATAGGCCGCCATTCAGGAACGGGACGCGGCCGAACGCGCGGGCGGCGGCGGCGCGGCGCGCGCGGGGCGTGTTGAGCGTGCCGAAGAAGAGCGGCAGCAGCACGCGGGCGTGGAATCCGCCGCTGCGCGCCATGCAGGCATCGAACGCATTGCCCAGAAATGCCCGGTCGTCGTCGAGCCAGCGCTTGGCTTCGAGGAAGGCGAGGAACAGCAGGCGCGAGGTGTGGAGCAGCGCCAGCGCGCGGCGCTCGGCGAGCGGAACCCTACCGGGCGCGGACCGGGCGATCGTCGCCACGCGCTGCTCCAATTCGCCGTAGAAGCGGCGGCTGAGCGCGTCGCGGCCCAACACCTCGGTCCACCGCAGGTGCAGCAGGACGTGGTCGGCGCACGCGGCGGCGGCCAGCGCGCACACCGTCTCGGCGTCGCTGTCCACGAGGTGGGCGCGGTCGGCCACGAGGCAACGCACGGCAGGCGGGCGGCGCTCCGCGGTCCACGCCGCGAGCGCCACCGTGGGCGCGCGGGCATCGGTGACGGCGAGCAGCCAGGACACGTGCGGGGCGCGCGTCTGGAGGCGGGCGGCCAGACGCGGGAGTTGGTCGCGCAACGGTGGGCCGTCGTCCAGCAGCACGAGCAGGGCGCGTGCCAGGCCGGGGCCGGCGGCAATGCGCGCGTGTCGCACCGACACCGGAAGGTTGAGTTCGGCGCGGTGCGGGGCATCGAGCGACTGCGGGGCGCCCGTGATGCCGACCGCGGCGACCAGCGCCGCGAGCGCATCGAGTGAATCCGCGGCGCAGACGAGAGCCGCCGCCGTGCGAACGGTGAGCACGCGGCCACGCTACGCGCGGCGGCGAGGGGCGCCGGCATCACGTGCTCGCGGAACGGCGCAAAATCCCGCGGGGCCGAGGGAGCCGCGCCGCGGACCGGCGCTACGGCAGCCGGCTGGCGGTGAGCGAGATCACCAGCGACCGGGGCAGCCCCGGTTCGAACGCCAGGGGCGCGCCGTTCACGTAGTCCGGATTGAGGAATGCCGAACCGATGTAGCGGCGGTTGGCCAGATTCTGCACCGACACGAACCCGCCCAGCCCCACGCCATTGGCGGTCACGAGCGGTCGCCGCGACTCCACCGTGAGGCTGAGGATGCTGTACCCGGGCACGTTCACGAGATTCGCGTCGTCGGCATAGAACGCGCCGGAGTGTTCGAGGCGCAGCGCCACGCGCAGCGCGCGGAGGCGGTGGAACTCCGCGCCCACCTCGACGTTGGCCATCACGTCGGGCACGCCCACCACTTTGTGGCCGCTGAAATTCGCCGTCGCGCCCGGCGCCCCGAGGTACGTGGAGTCCACGAGGTAGTCCAGATACCGGTTGCGCGACCAGGTGAACGCCGCGGCCCCGAACAGTCCATGCGACCCCAGCACACTGAGCCCGAGCTCGGCGCCGCGCCGCCGCGCGCGGCCCGCGGTGAGATAGAACCGCCCGCCGTTGTACGGGATGATCTCGTTGCGCACTTCGGTGTCGTACAGCGCCAGGTCGTACGAGACCCAGAGCGGCGCCAGGCGCGCGCCCACCGTCTTGAGGCCCACCTCGTAGCTCGTGGACCGGATGGGTTCGAGCAGCGGATTGATGGACGTGCCCGCGCTCCCCGGGGCGGGGTCGGTCTCGTTGCCGGCGGGCACCTCGATGCCGCCGCCGATGTTGGCGTAGATGCTCGCCGCGGGGTTCAGGAGCCAGCTGGCCCCCAGTTTGGGCGTCACGCGCCTGAACGACTTGCTGTCATTGAGCGTGGGATCGATGAAGCTCCGCGCGTAATACGTCACCTGATCCAGGCGCGCGCCCACCGACACCGCCAGCCGTTCGCGGATGGCCAGCTCGCCCTGCGCGAACAGGCCGAAGTTGTTGGCGCCCTCGCCCTTGTTGTCCCGCAGTTCGGTGCCGCGCTCGCCGTTGACGAGCGAGTAGAACAGGATCGCGCCGTCCTGGAATGCCTCGTCGACGCCGACGATGACGCGCGCCTGCGCCGCGGACGACAGCGGCACGCTCTTGCGGCCGATCAGGTTGGCGCCGACGTGGTAGCGCGTGAAGTCGCGGAAGGTGCCGCGTTCGGAGCGTTGGAGGTACTTGGGGCTCACGAAGACCATGCCCGACACCGACGCCGTGGAATCGACGTCGTGTTCCACGGTGGCGCCCAGCCGCGCGATCCGGTTGTAGCGCCGCTCGTCGCGCGAGGCATACGTGGCGTTGGCCTGTCGGGGATCGGCGGCGACCTCGGCCAGCGTGAGCGGGCCGGGAATCCGGAACAGATTGTCGGCGCCGGTGGCGTAGAACCCGACGCGGGTGTGGGGGCCCACGCGGCCCACGATGCCGGCGTTGATCAACGCGCGGCGGGCCGACGAGTGCTCGCGCCATCCGTCGAACGAGCTGTTGGTGAAGTTCACGAATGCCACGCCGTCGCCCACCGGCGCCGACGCGCGGCTGGCGTAGCGCGCCAGGCCGAACGCGCCGAACATGGGCTGCAGGTCGAACGCCGGCACCAGCGCCGACGGGACGGTGCGCACGTTGATCACGCCGCCGGCGGCATTGCCCCAGACGGCGGAGGCATTCGAGCGGATGATCTCCACGCCGTCCGCCGCGGCGAGGTCGATCTGGTCGAACGACGTGCGTCCGTCGGGCTCGGTCTCCGGGAACCCGTCGATCAGCACGCGCACGCCGCGGGACGTGCCGGCGTTGGACCGGTCGCCGGCGCCGCGCGCGCCGAATCCGCGAATCACCAGCCGGACGTCGCCGGTGCCGTAGCGCGATTGCGCGACCACGCCGGGCACCATGGTCAGCGCTTCGTCGAGTCCGAACCCGCGGAGCCCGCGCAGATCCTGGGCCGAAAGGGTGGTGATGGCGAGCGGCGTGGTGAGGATCCGCGCCGGCGCGCGGGTGGCGGTGATCGTGACGCCGCGCAGCGCGCGGATGCTGTCGCGCGCGGTGGAATCCTGCGCGGCGGCCGGGAGCGCGAGCGCCGCGACGAGCAGGGCCGCGCGCGGGCCAAGGGTTCGCATGGGGAGTTGGGCTGGGGGGAGCCTGTTCCTGTGCGGGAGCGATGCGTCTCCGGAATGCTAACGCAACGCGCACCGAGGCGGCGGCGCTACCGCGCCAGGTAGGTTCTCCCCTTCCACGCCACCCGCCGTCCCCGCGCCAGCGCGGCGCCGATGATGTACAGCACGAGCGCCAACCCCAGCGGATAGACCACGCCGTACCAGAGCGGCAGGCCGACCCGCTGATAGAAGCCACACCACCACGTCATCGTGCACGCCACGCACAGCAGCGCCCAGAGGACCACGGTCGTGGACACGAGGCCGGCCAGTCCGGCCACGAGCGCCAGCGGCGGCGCGAGACCGAACAGGGGGACGGCGAGCAGCAGGGCGGGGTAGGCCGCGCGTCCCCAGGCGCCGAACGGCGCGGCGTCGCGGCCGCCCGCGTACACGTTCTTCTCCCATCCGCGCACGATCTCGCCGAGCGACGTGTACATGCGGGTGGACAGCTGGTCCAGGCCGGTGACGAGCGCGATCCGCCGCCCGTGCGCCACGAATCGCTGGGCCAGCGCGAGGTCCTCGGCCACCCTGTCGCGCACGGCGCCGTGCCCGCCCATCGCGTGGTAGGCGTCGCGGCGCACGAAGATGCACTGGCCGTTGGCGATCACCTCGCTGGGGCGCGTGGACGTGCTCACGCGCTCGGTGCTGCCATAGCGCGCCAGCAGCATGACGAACAGCTGCGGCTGGATCACCCGCTCCCAGAACGTGCCCAGCTCCTGCGCGCCGGCCACCGACAGCAGGTCCGCGCCCCGCTCGCGCATCGCGTTCACGGCGCGCGGAATGAGGTCGGGTGCGTGCTCGGTGTCGGCGTCGGTGAAGAGCAGCACCTCGCCCGTGGCAACGGCCGCTCCGGCGGCGCAGGCCCACTGCTTGCCGAACCAGTCTGCGGGCAGCGCGGCCGGCATGATCACGCGGAGTCGCGGGTCGCGCTCGGCCATGGCGCGCGCGATCTCGCCCGTGCCGTCACTGGAGTGGTCGTCCACGACGATCACCTCCAGCTCCGGGTAGCTGCTGGCGAGCACCGAACGCGCGCAGCGCTCGATGTTGCGGGCTTCGTTGCGCGCCGGGATCACCACCGAGACGCGGGGCGCGGGGGGCGGCACGACATCGGCCCAGTCGGCGAGCGCGCGCGAGCGCCGGGCCCGGGCCACGATGACCAGTGGCGCCAGCGCCCAGGGCAGCGCGGCGAGCAGCACGCTGGCGGCGATCACGCGGGGACGATGCGCACGCACGAAAGGTGGGCGCGGCGTTGACCGGACGCGAGTGGGCGCCTACACTGCCACGCGCATGTTCGTCATCGTCCGCTGCCCCGCGTGAGGCACCCGCCGCCGCTCGGTCCCGGCGCGCGCGTGGCCCTGGTCGCGCCCTCGGGCCCGCTGGCCGGCCCCGCCGACCTCGATCGGGCCATGGCCAACGCCCGGACCATGGGATGGGAGCCGGTGCCCGGCCCGTCGGCCCTGGCGCGCGACGGGTACTTTGCCGGCACCGATCAGCAGCGGCTGGACGATCTGAACGCGGCGCTGCGCGACGACACCATCGACGGCATCTGGTGTCTGCGCGGCGGGTACGGCGCGATGCGCCTGCTCGAGGGGCTGGAATACAGCGCCCTGCGCCGCCGCCCGCGCGCGATCATGGGCTATTCCGACATCACCGCCCTTCACTCGGCCGTCGCTTCACGGTGCGAGGTCGTGACCTTCCACGCGCCCGTGGCGCGCGCCGAGCTGACGCCGTTCTCGCGCGACTCGCTGGAGCGCGCCGTGATGCGCGGCACCGACCCGTGCGGCACGGCGGCGGACGCGCGAACGTTGCGCCCCGGGCGGGCGCGCGGGCGGATCACGGGCGGCAACCTGGCGCTGCTGGCCGCGCTGGCCGGCACGGCGTTCGCGCCCAATTACGACCGGGCGATCATCGTCATCGAGGACGTGAACGAGGACGTCTATCGCATCGAGCGCATGCTGCTCACGCTGCGCCTGGGCGACGCGTTCTCCACGTGCGCCGGGATCGTCTTCGGCGCCTTCACGAACGTCCCGTCGGAGCGGCCCGACCATGGCGGCGCGCGCTCGCTCGACGCCGTGCTGCGGGAAGTGGCCGAACAGTTGCGGGTGCCGTGCATCGCGGGCGCGCCGATCGGGCACGTGGCGGATCAGTGGACGGTGCCGTTGGGCGCGCTGGGGGAACTGGATGCGGACGCGGGGCGGTTGACGATCGAGCCGTAGATCGTCAACCGGTCGCGGCGTTCATGTGTTCACGTGTTCCCGCTCTGACGCTCCAATGTTGGAGCCTGCGGACCGCCTTACCGTCGTCCGCTGCTGGAATTACCTTGCACCGTCGGGCATCCCTTCAGTCGCGACAATATGAAAACCGGTCAGGACCTGCTCAACGAAGTCAAGGCACGCATCAGCGAGACGTCGGTGGCGAGCGCCCTCGATAGCTATCGGCGGCGCGAGCACATCGTGTTCCTCGACGTGCGCGATCCCAACGAGACCAATCTCGGCCGGATCCCCAGCGCGCTGGTGATCTCGCGCGGCAACCTCGAGGCCAGGGTCGAAGCCCTGGTGCCGCGGGATGCGATGGTGATCGTGTACTGCAGCAACGGCAATCGGTCGGCGTTCGCCGCCGAGACGCTCGAGATGATGGGCTTCCGGAACGTCACGTCGCTGCGCGAAGGATTCCGCGGCTGGACGGACGCCGGCGGCGACGTGGAGGATTGAGGCGACGGGGAGCGGTGCGATGACGCGGCTCGACGCCCTGCTCGCCCACCCCGACGTGGCCCGCCTGGCCCGGGCGCTGGCGGCGCATCCGGGGCGCATCATCACCCCGGAGATCCCGGTGCGCCAGGCCGCCATCTCGGTGGTGCTGCGCATGGGCGCGTCGGCCCCCGAGGTGCTGCTCATCCGCCGCGCCGAAGCGGAGCGCGATCCGTGGAGCGGACACGTGGCCTGCCCGGGCGGGCGGATGGAGCCCGACGACGCGGACCTCGCCGCCACCGCCATCCGCGAGACCGTTGAGGAAACCGGTATCGACCTCGCCGTCCACGGGCGCCTGATCGGCACGCTCGACGACATCCATCCGCGCACGCCGGCGCTGCCGCCGATCCTCGTGCGCCCGTTCGTGGCCGCCGTGGGCGGAACGCCGCGCGTGCAGCCGAGCCGCGAGGTGGCGGCCTCCACGTGGGTCCCGTTCGGCGATCTGCTCGATCCGGCCAACTGGGGCACGGCGCCGATCACGATCCGCACGCTCGGCGTGGAGGAGCGCCCGGTGTTCCGCTACGCCGATTTCCTGGTGTGGGGGATGACGGAGTTCATGCTGCGGCAGCTCGTGGCCCGGTACCGCGACGCCGTCTGACGCCGCGGCCGCGCGTCAGCGCCGCGGCATCTCGGCCATGATCGCCACCGTGTTGTCGTCCGGGTCCTTGAAGAAGGTCATCCAGAGATCGCCGGTGGCCATCGGCGCCACGACGTGCGGCCGATCCACGAACGCCACGCCGCGGCCGGCGAGCGTCTCGTACGCCGCGTGCACGTCGTCCACGGTGAAGTAGAGGATCGAACCGGGATGGTCGTGCTCGGCGGTCTCCGGCCGCCCGAGCATCAGGCGGATGCCGCCGGCGTCGAAGAACGCGAGGTTCGGCACCGCGAACAGCAGCTTCATGCCGAGGACGTCGCGATAGAACGCGGTCGCGCGTTCGAGGTCGTGCACGGTGACGGCGATCTGGCCGATGCGCGACAGGCCGAACGCGGCGGGGGTGGGGGCGGGATCGGGCATGGCGGCCTCGGGGAGCGGATGCCGGCGGCACCTGTCGCGCGCCGGGCAACGGGTTGGTTGGACCACCAAGGTATCGCTCACGGGCGCCGCGGTCACTCTCCGGCTGCGATGCGGCGGGCCGATGGCCCGGGCGGGCTTGCGGAAAAGTTAGTTGTACCTAAATTGGCGATTAGGCTACACGCATTCTCGCCGTCCTCCATGGCCATCCCGCCCCTGACCCGTTCCGGCCCGCCCGATATGCCCACCCCCGAACCGCCGCCCGTGGCGGAGCGAGGGTGGCGCCGGGCGCGCATGGCGCCGAGCCTGGCCGAGGCGTACCGCACCATCCCGATCAACGGCGCGTCCTGGTGGCGCAAGGTGCTCGCCTTTGCCGGCCCCGGGTACCTCGTGGCCGTGGGCTACATGGACCCCGGCAATTGGGCCACCGATCTCGCGGGCGGATCGCGGTTCGGCTACACGCTGCTCAGCGTGATCCTGATCTCCAACCTGATGGCGGTGCTGCTGCAGGGGCTCGCGTCCAAGTTGGGGATCGTGACCGGTCGCGACCTCGCCCAGGCGTGCCGCGACCACTATTCCAGGCCGGCCGCCATCGCCCAGTGGCTGGTGGCCGAGATCGCGATCGCGGCGTGCGATCTGGCCGAAGTGATCGGCTCGGCCATCGCGTTGCAGCTCCTGTTCCATATCCCGCTGCCGATCGGCGTGGCGCTCACGGCGTTCGACGTGCTCATCCTGCTGTTCCTGCAGCATCGGGGCTACCGGACGCTCGAAGCGCTGGTCGTCGCACTCATCGTCACGATCAGCGTGTGCTTCCTGTTCGAGATCATGCTGTCGCGGCCGGCCATGCACGCGGTGCTGCTCGGATTCATTCCGCGCCGCGTGGTGGTGACCAACCCGGACATGCTGTACATCGCGATCGGCATCCTCGGGGCCACGGTGATGCCGCACAACCTGTATCTGCACTCGTCCATCGTGCAGACGCGGCGGTACGAGGAGAACGCGGCCGGGAAACGCGAGGCGGTGCGGTTCGCGTTCATCGATTCGACGATCGCGCTCACGCTGGCCCTGTTCGTGAATGCCGCCATCCTGATCGTGGCCGCGGCCACCTTCCACCGCTCCGGCTACATGCAGGTGGCCGAGATCCAGGACGCGTACAAGCTGCTCACGCCGCTCCTCGGCGCCGGCGCCAGCACCGTGTTCGCCCTGGCGCTCCTGGCATCGGGCCAGAACTCGACGCTCACCGGCACGCTCGCCGGCCAGATCGTGATGGAGGGGTTCCTGAATATCCGCCTGCGCCCCTGGGTGCGGCGGCTGATCACGCGGCTCATCGCCATTGTGCCGGCCGTCGTGGTCGCCATCTTATACGGCGCGTCCGGCGCCACCCAACTGCTCATCCTCAGCCAGGTGATTCTCAGCGTGCAGCTCTCCTTTGCCGTGTTCCCGCTGGTGCGATTCACCTCGGAGCGGGAGAAGATGGGGGAGTTCGTCAACGGCCGCTGGCTCAAGGGGCTGGCCTGGAGCGTGGCCGTGGGCATCGCGCTGCTCAACGCCTGGTTGCTGGTCCAGACGGTGCGCGGGTGGGGGCACTGATGTTCAAGAAGATCCTGCTCCCCGTGGAGAATTCGGCCTACGACGCGGCGATCGTGGCCTACGTGCGCGACCTCGCCAAGTGGAGCGGCGCCTCGGTGCTGGTGATCCACGTGGCCGACGGCTTCGCGGCGCGCAACGTGGAGGAGCTCAAGCTGCGCGAGTCGGAGGAGATGCGCGAGGACCGCGAGTACGTGGAACGCGTGGCCGCCGAACTGTCGGCGGCCGGCATTCCCGCCGACTGCCTGCTGGCCGGCGGCGATCCGTCGGGCGAGATCCGCGCCGCTGCCGAGCGCGAAGGATGCGACCTGATCGCGATGGCCACGCACGGGCACCGGTTCTTCAAGGACCTGATCTACGGCAGCGTGGCCAACGAAGTACGGCACGCGTCGCGGGTGCCGGTGCTGCTGGTGCTGGGCAAGCCGGCCGTGCGCCGGCCGCCTACCCCGGCGCCGTGACCGCGGCCAGCCTGGCGGCGCTCACGGCGCCGGTCGAGGACTACCTCAAGGCGATCTACGAGCTGGAGCGCGCGGGGAACGCCGCCGGGACCAACGAGATCGCGGCGGCGCTGCGCATCGCGCCGGCCTCGGTGAGCGGCATGGTGCGGCGGCTGGCCGAACAGGGGCTCATCGAGCACGAGCCGTATCGCGGGGCGCGGCTCACCGACGCCGGTCGCCGGGCCGCGCTGCGCACGCTGCGCCGGCACCGCGTGATCGAGGCCTACCTGGCCCAGGCGCTCGGCTACCCGTGGGACCGTGTGCACGACGAGGCGGAGCGGCTCGAACACGCCGCGTCCGACGAGTTGGTGGACCGGATGGCGGCCGCGATCGGGGAGCCGCGCACCGATCCGCACGGCGCGCCCATCCCGTCGCGCGACGGAACGGTGGACGAGCGGCGGCTGGAGTCGCTGGACGATCTCGCGCCGGGCGCGGACACGCGCGTGCAACGCGTGGAGGACGACGATTCCGGGCGGCTGCGCTATCTGGCCGAGCTGGGCATCACGCCGGGCGCGCGGATCCGCCTCGTGGCGCGGGCGCCGTTCGGCGGGCCGATCACGCTGCGCGTGGGCGGCGCCGAGCGGAGCATCGGGCCGGAGTTGGCGCGCCACGTGCTCGTGATGCCCGTGCCTGAACTACTTTCCACGGATGCCGGTGCTGCTCGTTCCGCTGCTCGCGCTGCAACTCGCCGTCCCGCCGGCCGCCCCGCCAAGGGCCGCGGCGGCAGCGGCCGCCGCTCCCCGAACGATCGCGATTGACGAACGGCTGGCCGCCGACGCGCATCTGCGCGTGGGCGATCGGCTGGTGGTGCGCGCCTCGCCCACGGGCCTGGGCGACACCGTGGTCGTGGGGGCGATCGTGCGGCGCAGCGCCGATCCCTCTGAGGTGGCGCGCGGCGAGTATCGCGTGCTCATGCACCTGGACCAGCTCCAGTCGCTGATCGGATACGGCGACCGCGTGGACCGGTTCGCGGTGGCCACGGCCGGCGCCGCGGCCACCGATCGCGCCCTGGCCCGGATCAACGATGCCGCGTTCGGATTCCAGGCGTACCGGTCGCGCGACATCGCGGTGGAGACGTCGCAGACGTTTCTCGTGGTGAGCCGGTTCCACCGCGCCATCGGCGTGATCACGATCGTGGCCAGCGCCGTCTTCCTGCTCTGCATCATGCTGCTCAAGGTGGACGAGCGGCGGCGCGACGTGGCGGCGCTGCGATTGATGGGCATCTCGTCGGCCACGGTGCTCAAGGCGATCGTGCTCGAGGCCACGCTCGTCGCGACGGCGGGCAGCGTGCTGGGCGTGGGGATCGGCGTGGCGGCGTCGGCGCTGGTGAACGCCCACTACCGCGGCGTGTACCGCACGCCGCTGGCGTTCACGATCGTCACGCCCGACGTGGTGGCCTTCGCGGTGGCGCTGTCGCTGGGGCTGGGCGTGGCGGCAGGATTCTTTGCGGCGCGGCGGCTCACCCGCGTGCATCCCCTCGTGCTGTTCGGGCGATGACCACATGCTGCTGACGCTCGTGCGGGCCTCGCTCTGGCGCCGTCGCAGCCGCACGGCGCTGGCCGTGATCGGCGTGGCGGTGTCGGCGGCGCTGCTGCTGGACATGGTCATGCTGTCGAGCGGCATGCGGGAGTCGTTCCGGTCGCTGCTCGAGTCGCGGGGCTTCGCGCTCCGGCTGGCGCCCAAGGGGACGCTGCCGTTCGACACCGAGGCCACGATCGACAGCGCCGACGCGGTGATGGCGCAGCTGCGCGCCAACCCCGACATCGTGACGGTGAGCCCGGTGCTGGGCGGGCAGGTGCACGTGGCGCTCGGGCGGGGCACCGTGGCGGCGGTGGCGATCGGCATCGATCCGGCGGTGCAGGGGGACTACGATCTGCGTGCCGGGCACGACATCCAGCGGGCCGACCAGATGGTGGTGAGCGATCAGTTCCTGGCCGCCACGGGGGCGCGCGTGGGCGATACGCTCCGCGTGGCCGGCGGCTACGACGCGCAGATGCGCCTGTTGATCGGCGAGCGGCGCCTGGTGGTGGCGGGCACGGCGCACTTCGTGTACATGCCGGCCAATCCGCGGGTGGTGGCGCTGCCGATCGCCACGCTCCGCGCCATGCGACAGACGGTGGACGATCCGGTGTCGCTGTTCATGCTGCGGCTTCGTCCGGGCGCCGACCCCGCCACGGTCCAGCGGTGGGTGGCGCGCGCGATCCCGCGCGTGACCGTGATCTCCACGGCGACGGCGCTGCGCCAGGTGGACGAGCGGCTGAGTTACTTCCGGCAACTCGCCTTCATTCTCGGATCGGTGAGCCTCACGGTGGGTCTGCTGCTGGTGACGACGCTGGTCACGGTGTCGGTGAACGAGCGGCTGGGCGAGATCGCCGTGATGCGGGCGATCGGGATCGCCACGCGGTCCATCGTGCTCCAGGTGCTGGTCGAGGGCACGGCGATCATGCTCGCCGGATCGGTGCTGGGGCTGGGGCTGGGTCTGGTGACGGCGCGATATCTCAACGGCATCCTGTCGAGCTTTCCCGGGCTGCCGGCGGCGATCGATTTCTTTCTCTTCCAGCCGCGCGATGCCTGGGTGTCGTTGGGGCTGCTGGGGGTGTGCGGCGTGCTGGCGGGCGTCTATCCGGCGTGGCGGGGCGCGTCGCTGCCCATCGCGACCACGCTGCGCGAGGAGGCGGTGGCATGAGCAACCCGGCGCTGGTGCTGAGCGCGCGCGATCTGCATCGCGACTACGCGATGGGCGAATCTCCGGTGCACGCGCTGCGCGGCGTGTCGCTCGACGTGGCGCCGGGAGATTACGTGGCGATCGCCGGCCCGTCGGGGTGCGGCAAGTCCACGCTGCTCAACCTGCTCGGCGCCATCGATCGTCCCGATGCCGGCGCGGTGGAGATCGGCGGCAAGCGCGTGGACCGGCTGACCGATCGCGAGGCGACGCGGTTCCGGCTGCTGCACATCGGGTTCGTGTTCCAGCGGTTCTACCTGATGCCGGCGCTCACGGCGCGGGAGAACGTGGAACTGCCGATGGCCGAAGCGGGCGTGCCCCGGGGCGCGCGGCGCGACCGCGCGATGGAACTGCTGTCGTACGTGGGGCTGGCGTCGCGCGCGGGCCACCGGCCGTCGCAACTCTCGGGCGGCGAACAGCAGCGCGTGGCCATTGCCCGCGCGCTGGCCAACCGGCCGGCGCTGCTGCTCTGCGACGAGCCCACCGGCGAGTTGGACGCGCACACGGGCGCCGAGATGATCGCGCTGTTCGAGCGGCTGAACGCCGACGGCACGACGATCGTGGTGGTGACGCACGACGAGGATCTGGCGCGTGCCGCGCGGCGCGTGGTGCACATGAAGGACGGCGCGATCCTGTCCGATACGCGGGCGCGCTGAGCCATGCTGTCGGTGCTGTCGTTCCGGCATCTGGTGCAGCGGCCCTGGCGGACGGCGTTCCTGCTCGTGGGCTACGCCCTGGGCGTGGCGGTGATGGTGGTGCTGCTCTCGATCGGCACGGCGATGCTCACGCAGGCGCGCAACGAGCGGCTGATCGGTGGCGGCGAGATCACGGTGCTGCCCGAGGGGATCGACGTCGAGGTGATGAAGACGGGCGGGCTGGGTGGGATGTTCCTGTCCATCGATCACGCGGGGTTCGTGTACCGGCAGCTGTTGGCCGCGCCGCGGCTGGCCGGCGACGTGCGCGCCGCGGCGCCGCAGATCGTGGGCAAGCTGGCGTACCTCACGCTGCCCGACGGGCGGCAGGTGCCGGTGCTGGCGAGCGGACAGATTCCGTCGCGCAACGCCGCGGTGGGCGCGGGGGCCGCGCTCACCGCGGGCGCGTGGGGCGACGATTCGCTCGACCGCCGGTGGCGCGATCCCACGCCGTTCGAACTGCGCAACGCGATCGATCACTTCCATCGGCCGCCGCCGGCGGCGGCCGGCGATCCCTCGTGGGCGGAGTGGGACTATTTCAACGTGGTGTCCCCCGACCGGCAGCGGTGGGCGTTCATCTCGTTCATCGTGGCCGGCGCCGTGCCCGACGGGCGGTGGGGCGGCCAGGTGCTGGTGACGCTGCACGCCCACGACCGGCCGTCGCGCCGGTTCGTGG
The DNA here is from genome assembly GCA_035533755.1 of Gemmatimonadaceae bacterium. Classification (NCBI taxonomy): domain Bacteria; kingdom Pseudomonadati; phylum Gemmatimonadota; class Gemmatimonadia; order Gemmatimonadales; family Gemmatimonadaceae; species Gemmatimonadaceae bacterium. Next base: position 12,441 of record DATLTC010000087.1, on the reverse strand, counting down.
CCTCCGTGCCCTCGTCGCTCGTGCGGTTCTCCACCCGCGACGCCGACCTGCGCATCGGCCAGTCGTCGGTCACGCTGCTGCCCGACGGGCGCTACAAGCTGCGCGCCGTGGCGCGCGAGGAATCGACCGGGGCGCCACTCACGCTGGATCTGGTCGTCGCGCCGTCGGCGGGCGCGTACTTCCCGGGTGCCGCCGTGGAGAGCGGCCCGCTGGTGTCGGGCTACGTGGTGCCGGCGCTCCGCGCCGACGCCAGCGGATCGATCTGCGTGGCCGCACGCTGCGAGCGCTACGACGCCGCGCCCTCGTACCACGATCACAACTGGGGGGTGTGGCGCGGGGTGACGTGGGAGTGGGGCGCGGGCCGGGCGGGGGAGTACGGCGTGTTGTACGGACGCGTGGATGGTGCTGGTAGGACGGTAGGACAGAAGGGGGGGAGGACGGATGAACTGCGCAACGCCGTGGCCGTCCAACCTCCCTCCCGCCCTACGGTCCTACGTCCCCTCTTCGTCTACCTCACCGACTCGCTCGGCTTCCTTGCCGTCTTCCGCCCTCGGGACATCCACTATACCGACGGCCGGACGATCGTCGTGAACGGGCATCGCGTGGAGGTGCCGGTGCGCGGCGAGATGGCGGACATCCGCGGCGACGACACGCTGCGCGTGGTGCTGGACGTGGAAGACGCCACCGGCACCGACACCCGGACCCCGCTCATCGAGCGCGGCGATGCCCTGGCGGCGCGCGCCCTCGCGCGGCCCTACTTCATCCAGATGAAGGGCACGATGCACCTGACGGGGCGCGTGAACGGACAGGTGATCCGGGGGGACGGCACCGGGTTCTTCGAGACCTACCGCTGACGGCGCTTGACAGCGCTCGCTCGGCGTGCGCCAATTGGTGATATGGCGGGCATCGTGCATATCGGCACCCAGGGGTGGAACTACGACGCGTGGGTGGGTCCGTTCTATCCGCCGCGCACGCGGGCGGCGGACTTCCTGGGCGTGTACGCCCGCGCGTTCGACACCGTGGAGGTGGACTCCACGTTCTATGCGGTGCCGTCGGCGAAGACGGTGCGCGCCTGGGCCGACCGCACGCCGCCGCATTTTCGATTTGCCCTCAAGATGCCGCAGGAAGTCACGCACGAGCGGCGGCTGCGCGACGCCGGCCTGGTGGCGGCCGAGTTCTTCGATCGGGCCCGCGAGTTGGGCGACCGGCTCGGCCCCGTGCTGCTGCAGTTCCCGCCCGACTTCACGCCCACCGAGCTGCCGGCGCTGGCCGATTTCCTGCCCACGCTGCCCAGCGACGTCCGTTGCGCCGTGGAGTTCCGCCACAAGGGATGGATCTACGATGGCGTCCTGGCGCTGCTCGCCGAGCACGGCGTGGCGCTGGCGCTCATCGAGGGCAAGTGGATTCCGCGCAAGCAGGTGTTCGCCCTCGCCGAGCGCCTCACCGCCGACTTCGTCTATGTGCGCTGGCTGGGGAACCGGGAGATCGTGGACTTCTCGCGCGTCCAGATGGACCGCACGCGCGATCTGGAGGCCTGGGCCGGCGTGCTGGCCCGGCTGGAGAAGGACGGACGCACGGTGTACGGCTACTTCAACAATCACTTCTCCGGGCACAGCCCCGCCTCGGCCCGCGAACTGCAACGCCTGCTGCATCAGCACCCGGTGGATCCGGCGCTGATCGGCGAACAGATGTCGCTGTTCTGACCGGCCGCGCGCGGCGTCCCCCACCGACGTCCGCGTCGGCCATTCCCGCTACCTTTGTCCCCATGTCTCGGCGCCTCTTCGTCTTCGCGCTGTTCGCCGCCGCGGCGGCAGCCCTGTTCACGCGGCTCGGATTCTGGCAGCTGAGCCGCCTCCATGAGCGTCGCGCGCTCAACGCGTATATCGAATCGCGCATCGACTCCACGCCGGTGCCGTTCTTCGCGCTGCCCCGCGACAGCGCGCGCACGCACTTCCGGCGCGTCACGGTCACCGGCACGCCCGACTTCGCGCACGAGTTCTACATGGTGGACCGGTCGCGCGACGGGTCGCCCGGCGTGTACGTGTTCACGCCCATCCGCGTGGCCGGTCACGACACGGCGGTTCTGGTGAACCGCGGTTGGGTGTACGCGCCCGATGCGTCCACGATAGAACCGTTCCGATGGCAGGCGCCCGACAGCACGTTCGAGGGGTACGTGGAGGAGTTCCAGACGCCGGTCAAGCCGCCGCCGGAGCCGTGGCATCTCCGCACGGTGAACTATCCGGCCGTGGCGGCCGCGCTGCCGTATCCGGTGGCCGATGCGTACGTGGTGGCGCTGGGCAAGGACTCCGTGATCTCCGGCGTGCCGATGCGCATCGACCCCCCGCCGCTCGACGAAGGCCCGCACCGCAGCTACGCCATCCAATGGTTCGCGTTCGCGCTGATCGCCGTGGGCGGCGCGACGTTCGTGATCCTCAAGGACCGAGAGGCGCGCCAGGCGGCGCGCGAGGGGTCCCGTCTTCCCGGAGCGTGACATGGCCCAGGCGCCGCAGTCCCCCGCCAGCGAGCAGGAGGCGCGCGACGTTGCCGAAGCCGCGCGCGAGAGTGAGTGGTCGGGACCGAGTCTCGTGCGCGAGCTGTTCCTGGGACGATTCCCGCTCCACCTGATCCATCCGTATCCGGCGCCCGACCCCGACGAGGACGCGCGCGCCGCGCCGTTCCTCGCCCAACTGCGCGCGTTCCTCGAGCGCGTGGACTCCGACATGATCGACCGCACGGGCGAGGTGCCCGAAGCGTACGTGGAGGAGCTGCGCGCCATGGGCGCGTTCGGCATCAAGATTCCCACCGAGTACGGCGGACTCGGCCTGCACTACTCCAGCTACGTGCAGGCGATCGCGATGGTGACGTCCAAGGATGGCTCGCTGGCCGCGCTGCTGTCGGCGCACCAGTCCATCGGACTGCCGCAGCCGCTCGAGCTGTTCGGGACCGACGAACAGAAGCGCGAGTACTTCCCGCGCCTGGCCAAGGGGGCCATCTCGGCGTTCGCGCTCACCGAGGTGGACGTGGGCTCCGACCCCGCCAACCTGGCGTCGCATGCGGAACCCAGCGCCGACGGCTCGCACTGGGTGCTGAACGGCGAGAAGCTCTGGTGCACCAACGGCACGCGCGCCGAACTGTTCGTGGTGATGGCGCGCACGCCGGACAAGCTCGTCAACGGCAAGCCGCGGCGTCAGATCACGGCGTTCATCGTCGAAGCGAGCTGGCCGGGCGTGGAGGTGGTGCATCGGTGCCGGTTCATGGGGCTCAAGGCCATCGAGAACGGGCTCATCCGGTTCACCAACGTGCAGGTGCCCAGGCGGAACATCCTCTGGGCCGAGGGACGCGGCCTCAAGTTGGCGCTGGTCACGCTCAACACGGGGCGCCTGACGCTGCCGGCGAGCACGGTGGGCGGGAGCAAGACCATGCTCGAGGTGTCGCGCCGGTGGGCGATGGAGCGCGTGCAGTGGGGCCAGCCGGTGGGCCGCCACGAGGCGGTGGCGCAGAAGATCGGGATGATGGCGGCCAACACCTTCGCCATGGACGCCGTCTCGCGACTCACCGTGGCGGTGGCCGAGCGGGGCGGGTACGACATTCGCCTCGAGGCGGCGATCGCGAAGCTGTACAACACCGAAGCCGCGTGGCAGATCGTGGACGACGCGCTCCAGATCCGCGGCGGACGCGGCTACGAGACGGCCGACTCGCTGCGCGGCCGCGGGGAGCGGCCGGTGCCGGTGGAGCGGGCCCTGCGCGACTCACGGATCAATCTGATCTTCGAAGGCTCGTCGGAGATCATGCGGCTGTTCATCGCCCGCGAAGCGGTGGACCACCACTTCAAGCTGGCGTTTCCGATCGTGGGTCCCGGCTCCACGCCCGGACAGCGCGTGAAGGCGGCGTTGCGCGCGGCGCCGTTCTACGCGCTCTGGTATCCGGGGCTCTGGCTGCCCGGGCTCAAGGGCTACGGGGAGTTCGGCACGCTGGGCGTGCACCTGCGGTTCGTGGAGCGCCGCGCCCGCAAGCTGGCCCGCGCGCTCTTCCACGCGATGGTGCGGTACGGCCCCCGGCTGGAGCGGAAGCAGGCACTGCTCTTCCGCGGCGTGGACATCGGCGCCGAACTGTTCGCCATGGCGGCGGCGTGCGTCCGCGCCAACGACGACGCGCGGCGCGGCAATCCCGGCGCCGTGGCGCTGGCCGATCTGTTCTGCGCCGAAGCCAGCCTGCGCGTGGACGAGACCTTTCGCCGGTTCTCGGGGCCGAACGATGCCGCGATCTACCGGGTGAGCCAGGAGGTCCTGGCGGGGGACTACGCGTGGCTGGAAGACGGGGTGATCAGCGCCTGGGGCGACTGAGGGCGATCCGCGACCGCGGCTCCGCCCCAGCCCCGTCCAGCGTCCCTACCTGACGGACGCGGTATACCCCTCGTCCGCGATCGCCTCTTCGATCTGATCGATCGTCGCCAGCGCGGGATCGCGCAGGACCGTGGCCGAGCCGATCTTCACGTCCTCGACTTTCACGCCGGGCGTCTTGGCCAGACGGCTGGTCACCGCGTGCACGCAGTGATGGCACGTCATCCCTTCGATTTTGAATGTCACCTGTTCCATCGGGTGCTCCGGTTGCGTCGTGGCGAAATCTAGCATCGGCGCGCCGAGGGATGGGTAGGGCCGGCGCGGCGCTATTCCGCCGCCCGCCGCCACTGCAGCAGGATCACCGCTGCGGCGATGAGCACGCCCCCGCCGAGGGTGGTGGGCGTGAGCGGCTGCCGCAGCACCCAGGTGCCGAGGAGCGCGGTCCAGAATGGCTCCACGGTGGAGACGATGGCGGTGCGCACCGGGCCGAGCACGCGCAATCCGCGCAGGAACGCGATGAACGCGATGGCCGTGGACCAGAGTGCCATCGCTCCGATGGCCATCCAGGTTTGTGGATGGAGGGCCAGCGTGGCGCGGTGGGTGAGCACGTCGATCGCCAGCAGGATCACGCCGGCGCCGAGCGCCGAGTACACGGCCGCGATCGATTCGGACATCTGCTCCTGGTAGTGGCCGATCATCGGGATGTACAGCGCGTAGGCCATGGCCGACACCAGGGCCAGGGCCACGCCCACCGGGGGCAGCGATCCCACGCGTGGGCCACCGACCATGACCCAGATGCCGGCGAGGGCGAGGCCCAGAGCGGCCGCCCTCGGGCCGGTGAGCCGCTCGGTGCCGCGGACGGTGGCGAGCACCGCCACCCATGCCGGATACGTATAGAACAGAAAGCTGAGCGACGCCGCCGGGAGGTAGGCGAGCGCCGACAGGCTGACAAAGGCGATCAACGCCTGGGCGCCGCCGGCGAACACGAACACCGGCGCGAGGCGCCGGAGCGGCGCCCGCAGCGACGCCGTGGTGCCCGCGAGGAGTGCGAGCAGGACGGTGCCCATCAGGTAGCGCCACGACAGGATGTTCAGCAGCGACCCACCCGACCGGGTGGCGATCGTGGTGAGGATCGGGATCGCGCCGAACCCGGAGGCACTGACCACGATGAGCCCCGTGGCGCGCCACGTGCTCGACCGCGTGTTGGGGGACGCCGCTGCAGTCACGCGTTCGGGGGGCATTCGCGCGAGAGGATCCAGGTGAAAGGCGCGTGAAGTTAGGTCCGCGCGGTGAGCGCGACAAGCCGCGCCCGCCCACCCGCGGGGGCCCGGCGGCACGCCCGCGGGAACGTATTTCCGGTCGAGGGGTTCTACTCCATGAACCGCTGCGGGCAACGGCAGAGTGGCACCCGCCCAGGAGGTTCAGGGAAATACGGGGGAAAAGATCGGCGGGGGGGCGCACCGGGAAGGGGGCGCACCCCCCGCACCTTTTTCAGACCAACCGCCGCCGCTCCTCCACGATCTCCGCCACCTCGTAGCCCGCCACCGCGATCGCGGCCCGCAGCGCGCCCGCCGTGGCCCGCCCGTCGTGCTCGATCGTCGCCCGGCCAATCACGACGTCCGCCCGCGCGATTCCCTCCACCGCGGTGAGCGCGGTGAACACCGCCGTCACGCAGTGGGTGCTCATCATGCCGGGGATGGCGAGGCGCGTGATCATCGCCCACAACATATACGCCGGCACGGTCCGTTGACGCGCCCGCCCGCGCCCGCGAACTTCCCTTCGCCTCCACCCCTCCCGAATGACCAACGTTGCCTTTCTCGGACTCGGCGCCATCGGCCGCCCCATGGCGCGCTGCGTCGCGAATGCCGGTTTCGATCTCACCGTCTGGAACCGCAACGGCGAGCGGTCGCGCGAGTTCGCGGCCACCACCGCGGCCCGCGCGGCCTCGTCGCCCGCCGACGCGGTGCGCGGCGCCGACGTGGTCGTGGCCTGTCTGTCCACCTCGCAGAACGTGGCGTCGCTGCTGGACGGCGCGGACGGCATCCTGGCCGGCATCGCGCGCGGCACCCTGTTCGTGGACTGCACCTCGGGCGATCCGGCCACGTCGGCCCGCATCGCCGAGCGGCTGGCCGGCCACGACGTGGCCTACCTCGATGCGCCGGTGAGCGGCGGCGTGAGCGGCGCCGAGAAGGGCGCCCTCACGGTGATGGTGGGGGGCGACGCCGCCGCGCTCGAGCGGGCGCGCCCCGTGCTCGCGGCCTTCGGACAGAAGATCGTGCACTGCGGCGCCATCGGCGCCGGCGACGCCGTGAAGGCCATGAACAATGCCATGCTCGCCATCCACGTGTGGTCCACCGGGGAATGCCTGGCCGCGCTGGCGCGCGCCGGCGTGGATCCGGCCGTCGCCCTCGAAGTGATCAACGCCTCGAGCGGCCGGTCGAACACGTCCATGAATCTGTTTCCCGAACGCGTGCTCTCCCGCGCGTTCCCGCGCACCTTCCGCCTGGCGCTGCTCGACAAGGACGTGGGCATCGCCGCCGGCGTGGCGCGCGAGCAGAAGGTCCCCTCGCCCATCCTGCAGCTCACCGCCGAGCTGTTCCGCATGGCGCACATGGAACTGGGCGAGGAAGCCGATCACGTCGAGGCGGTGAAGGTGATCGAACGGCTGGCGAATACCGAGATCCGGTGAACCATAGCGACCGATGACACAGACACTCCAGGCACTTCCCGTGGCGAGCGTGGACGAGATCCGCTCGCGCTTTCCCGCCCTCGCCCGCCAGTACCGCGGCCATGCGGTGGCGTATTTCGACGGACCGGGCGGCACCCAGGTGCCGCAGCGCGTGGTGGACGCCGTGGGCGACTACCTGCTGCACCACAACGCCAACACGCACTGGGCGTACCCCACGAGCCAGGAGACCGACGCGCTCATCGCGGGAGCCCGCGCCGCGCTGGCTGACTTCGTGAACGGCCGCCCCGACGAGATCGCGTTCGGACAGAACATGACCTCGCTCACCTTCCATCTGGCGCGCGGGCTCGGCCGCGCCTGGGGGCCGGGCGACGAGGTGGTGGTGACGGAACTGGACCACCACGCCAACGTGGCGCCCTGGCGGGCCCTGGCCGTGGACCGCGGCGTGACCGTCCGCACCGTGCGCATGCAACCGGACACCGGCACGCTCGACTGGAACGATCTGGAGCGGGTCATCGGCCCGCGCACTCGGCTGCTCGCGATCGGCGCCGCGTCCAACGCCCTGGGGACGATCAGCGACGTGCGCGCCGCCACGGCCCTGGCCCATGCCCACGGAGCCCTCGTGTTCGTGGACGCCGTGCACTACGCGCCGCACCGGCTGGTGGACGTGCAGGCCATCGGCTGTGATTTCCTGGCGTGTTCGGCGTACAAGTTCTACGGACCGCATATCGGAATCCTGTGGGGCCGGCGCGAACTCATCGAGCGCGCCGACGTGCCGCGGCTCGATCCGGCGCCGCAGGAATCGCCGGAGCGGCTGGAGACTGGAACGCAGAATCACGAAGGGATCGTGGGCGCCGCGGCGGCCGTGGATTTCCTGGCCGGCCTCGCCGCGCCCGGCACCCCGGGCGGGCGTCGCGGCGCGCTCGCCGCGGCCTACGCCGAGTTGCATGCGCGCGGCGAGGCGCTGTTGGCCCAACTCTGGACGGCACTGGAAACGATCCCGGGGCTCACCCTGTTCGGGCCGCGGCCCGGCCAACCGCGCACGCCCACGCTGTCGTTCGTGGTGCATGGGCGCGCCACCACCGACGTCGCGCACTGCCTGGCCAGCCAGGGGCTGTTCGCCTCGAACGGGGATTTCTATGCGTCCACGGTGATCGAACGGCTGGGCCAGGCGCCGGACGGCGTGGTGCGGCTCGGGGCCAGTTGCTACACCACCGAATCGGACGTCGAACGGGTGGTGGCGGCACTGCGCAGGGGATGACCAAGTCCCCTGGCCTATATCTTTATCCATGCCCCGCCGCCTCGTCACCCTCGCCGTGCTGCTCGCCGCCGCCTGCGCGGCGCCGCCGGCCGGCGGGCCGCCCCGGGCCGACTTCCTGCTCGTCTCGGGCGACTCCACCTACTGGGTGACCGCCGGCCCGGACGGCGTCCGCATGCGCGGGTCGTCCATCGTCCTGGCGCGGTACGGCGGGCGCTTCCACGAAGTGTACGTGGCCGATGACGATCACTCGTACGACGATGCCCTGATCATCGGGCAGCTGGTGTATTCGCGCGACCTGATCACCGATGACTCCACGGTCGTGTTCACCGACACGCTGGTGGACCGCATCGCCCACGGCTACGCCGCCGCGCACCCCGACGACACGCCGCTCGATCCCGACGAGCCGGGCCGCGATCGCCCGTCGCTCGTCGCCACCTCCGACGTCACGCTGCTCGACCTCCACGGGCCGTTCCTCTCGCTCGAATACCACGCCGACACCAGGCGCCGGCCGGAGCCGGGATGGCACACCACGTGGCGCGCCCTCGTGGACCTGCGCGTGGGCCATCCCGTGCCGGTGGCGAGCCTGGTGGGACCGGCGGCGGGCGATCGCGTGCTCGCGCAGGCCCGCCGCGCATATGCCGCCACGCTGGACTCGGCGCGCGCCAACGAGCGCGAACTGCCCGACGTGGTCCGGCTGATACTGGCCGAGGTGGCGTTCGACGCCGGCAGCTATTCGCTCACCGACGTGCGCGGACGCCCGGCCGTCTCGTTTGCCGGCCGCATTGCCGGCCGCCGCGACGGCAACGGCGCGCTACCGTTGCCGCCCATTCCGCTGGACTCCGAGGCGTGGTGGGCCGGCGTGCGGCCCACGCTGCCCACCACCGTGCGCGGCGGCACCGCGGAATGGACCCGCCCGGGGTACACGCTGCGCGCCACGGCCGGCGCCGACGACGTGATGGACGTGGCCCTCGTGGACTCGGCGCGGCGCGTCTGGCGCGTGGGACAGGTGCAGATACCCGTGCACCACGTGTTCTGGCTCGACCAGCCGCGCGTGGACACCACCACGCGCCGCGCACTGCTCCACGCGTTCGACGACGCCGTGCTCTACGACGACAACGCGCGCGTGGCCAGCGTTCGCCTTCCCGCGGGCCGGGCGCTGTTCCGCGCCGCGGCGAACGTCCGCTCCTCACCCCTGCCCGTCGCTCGGCGCCCGGCGCGCCGGCGCGCCTCGTCGCCATGAGCAGCCATCGCCTGACCAGGACCGTGAAGGAGAGCCAGCACGAGTCGTCGCAACTCATGATGCCGCAGGACGCGAACAACATGGGCCACGTGTTCGGCGGCGTCGTGCTGTCGATGATGGACAAGACGGCCGCGATCGCCGCGTTCCGGCACTGCCGCATGCCCGTGGTCACGGCGTCCATCGACCGCGTGGACTTCCGGGAGCCGATCCACCTGGGCGACCTGCTCGTGATGAAGGCCAGCGTGAACTACGTGGGGCGCACGTCGCTCGAAGTGGGGGTGCGCGTGGAGGCTGAGGACCTGCTCACGGGCCGGCGGCGCCACACCAATTCGTGCTACCTGACCTTCGTGGCGGTGGACCGCAACGGACGCCCGGTGGAGATCCCGGCCCTCCAGCCCGAAACGCCCGCCGAGCTCCGCCGCTACGAAGCCGCGGAACAGCGCCGCCGGCTGCGGCTGGAGGAGCGCGAGTCCGAGCGGCGATTGCACGACGAGGCGTAGGGAGACCGCTGACCTCGTTGTGGCGCGCCGTCGAATTCGGCTATTATCAAGCATGAAGCTATTCACGGTCGACCAGGCCAATGCCACGCTCCCGCTCGTTCGCAAGATCGTGACCGATGTGGTGCGGCAGCACGCGGCCTGGCGGGAGAAGATCCTGGAACTGGATCTCGCGTCGTCGAGCGCGCAGGCAGAGGGCCAACACCCCGCGCCGCTGCCGCTGGAGCGCGAGGTGCAGGCGTTGGCGCGCGAGATCGCCGGCTTCCAGCGTGAACTCGAAGCGCTCGGCATCGAGCTCAAGGATCCGCGGCTCGGCCTCGTGGACTTTCCCAGCGAACTCGACGGCCGCCGCATTCTGCTGTGCTGGCGCCAGGGCGAGCCCGAAGTCCAGTTCTGGCACGAGGCGGATGCCGGCTACGGCGGTCGCCAGCCCCTCTCGCCGTCGCCCGTGGGTTGACCCCGCGGCGCGCCACCCTCGACCATCGCATCACCATGCTCATCTATCGTTCGCCTGACGGCGTCGACTACACCGTGCACGTGACCAATCCTGCGTCCAGCAATGCCGTCGTGCTGTTTCGTCATCCCGACGCGCAGCACTCTCGGCTGGATCGCTACAACTGGTACATCAGCCACGGACCCGAAGCGCGCAGCGTCACGTCGCGTCTCGATCCGCAGCTCGTGGAGCAGTCGCTCGATCAGGAGTCGCTCACCCGGTTGTTCCGCCGGTCGATGCCGGTGTACCGTCCCGACCCCGTGCCCAACGCATGGCGCTCCAACTCCTCACACACCGGGCGCGACTGAGCCGGCGTCCGCGTCGCGGTACGGGACGTCGATCATCATCCCGTCGCGGCCGATCACCACGTCGCTGAACAGCTCCCTCGCTTCGCGCCCCAGCTCCGACGGGTCGTGCGAATAGCGCGCCGAGAAGTGCGTGAGCACGAGCTTGCGCACGCCGGCGCGCGCCGCCACCCCCGCCGCCTCGCGCGCCGTGGAATGGCCGGTCTCCCGCGCACGCTCGGCCTCCTCGTCGGCGAACGTGGCTTCGTGCAGCAGCAGGTCCGCGTCGCGCGCCATCTCCACCGTGGCGTCGCAGGGGCGCGTATCGCCGGTGATGACCACGGTGCGACCTGAGCGGGGCGGCCCCACCAGTTCGGCGGGCTCCACCACGCGGCCGTCGGGGAGCGTGACCGCCAGCCCGCGGTGGATCTGTCCCCAGAGCGGTCCCTCGGGAATGCCCAGCGCGCGGGCGTGATCGGGGTTGAAGCGGCCCTTCCGCGCCGGCTCCACCAGCGCGTAGCCCATCGAGAGCGACGGCCCGTGATCCACGGAAAAGGGGACGATCGAGAACTCCCCGTATTCCACGCGCTGGCCCGCGTCGAGCTCGATGATCTCCACCGGGAAGGTGACCCGGTCCACGCCGAATTCCTTGGCGCGTTTCAGGTGCTTGCCCCCGCCCTTGGGACCGATCAGCCGCATCGGCTCGGTGCGGCCCTGCAGCGCCATCGTGCGCATCAGGCCGATCACGCCGATCACGTGGTCGGAGTGGAAGTGCGTGAAGTAGATGTCCTGCAGCGCGAAACTCACGCCGTAGCGCATCATCTGCCGCTGCGTGCCCTCGCCGCAGTCGAACATGATCGTCTCGCCCTCGCGCACCAGCGCCACGGACGCGACGTTGCGCTCCACCGTGGGGCGGGACGCGGAAGTGCCGAGAAGGTGGAGGGCGAGAGACATGGCGGGGGAATATACGGTAGGACGGTAGGACGGTAGGGGGGTAGGACCGATGACTGCCAAACGCCGTTTACCAACTACGGTCCTACCGTCCTACCACCCTACTATCGGTCAAGCACGGATCTCACCCTCGCATCGTCCACATTGCCCCCGCTCACGATCACGCCCGCGGGAAACCCGATCGGCGTCTTCCCGAACAGCACCGCGCCCGTGGCCACGGCGCCCGCGCCCTCGGCCTTCACGCCGTGCTCGCGGTACAGCCAGGCCATGGCGCGGGCGATCTCGTCTTCGGTGAGCAGCACGATGTCGTCCAGCGCGTGGCGGCCGATGTCGAGCGCGGCCTCGTCGATCTGGCCGGCAAGCCCATCGGCCAGCGTGGGCGTCACGGGAATCTCCACCACACGGTCGGCCGCGATGGAGCGGGCCATGGCCGCCGTCTGATCGCTCTGCGCGCCCACGATGCGCACGTGTGGCGCGTCGTGTCGCACCAGCGACGCGCACCCTCCCAGCAGGCCGCCGCCGCCCACGCACACCACGAGGGTGCGCAGATCGGGCAGGTCCTGCAGGATCTCCAGCGCCACCGTGCCCTGTCCCGCCAGCAGCATGTCGCCCAGGCAGGGATTGATGAACGCCATGCCGTGCGCCTCGCCGAACTGCTTGGCCACGTCCATGGCCGCGTCGTAGTCGGG
>DATLTC010000086.1 GCA_035533755.1 Gemmatimonadaceae bacterium | reverse complement strand
CGATACAGCCCGCCCTCGTGCGCGTTGATCAGCGCGTACACGTGCCGTCCGTCGGCGCCCACCGACACCGCCGTGCGCCCCCAGATCCCCGCCGGCAGTCCGTCGCCCTCCACGCGCTGCCAGGTGGCGCCGGCGTCCGCGGAGCGGTACAGCCCGCTGCCGGCGCCGCCGTCCACCAGCGACCAGGGGGTGCGACGCACCTGCCACATGGCGGCAAAGAGTATGCGCGGGTTGGTGGGATCCATGGCCAGGTCGATGGCGCCGGTGCTGTCGTTCACGAACAGCGTCCGCTCCCAGTTCTTGCCGCCGTCGGTGGAGCGATACACCCCGCGCTCCGCGTTCGGCTTGAACACGTCGCCCTCGGCGGCCACATACAGCACGTCGGGGTTGCGCGGGTCCACCACGATGCGGCCGATCTGGTGCGAGTCCCCGAGCCCCACGTTCGTCCACGTGCGCCCCGCGTCGGTGGACCGATAGACGCCGTCGCCCGAGGCGATGTCGGTGCGCGGATCGGGCTCGCCCGTACCCGCGTAGATCACGTTCGGGTCGGACGGGGCCACCGCCAGCGCGCCGATGGATCCGACGTCCGGCCCCTTCCACGAAGACTCCCACGTCTGCCCCGCGTCCACCGTCTTCCAGACGCCGCCGTTGACGGCGCCGAAGTAGAAGGTGGACGCGTTGCCCGGGATGCCGGCCACCGCCTCCACGCGTCCGCCCTGGAAGGGGCCGATGTTGCGCCAGGTGAGCGCGCCGTACACCGACGGCGGGATCTGTTGCGCCCGCGTGGTGGTGGAGAGCGCGAGCGTCGACAGGGCGATCAGCAGGGCGAGCGTCGCGGGCGTCATGCGAAAACGAACGGTGCGCATCGAATTGGCTCCAGGTGGGTACTGGATCGGCGCGCCGTGCGCGCAGCCGTGCCTCCAGAACTCGACAAGAGTCTGCACAATGTTCGGCCGCGGCGCCATGGGGTTCACGCCGTAGGTTGGGCAGCCTTGCGGCGTAGCACGCCTATGCTACCTTTGTAGCATCTACATGCTACGGAGACCCGATGGTTCGCGATCTGACCCTGCGGCAGGTTGGCGGCTCGATCGGCGCCACCATTCCCAAGGATATGGCCGAGCGGCTGCACCTGGACGTGGGCGACCGGGTGCTGGCGGTCGAGACCGACCGCGGCATCCTGTTGACCCCGTATGATCCCGACGTGGCGGCCGGCCTGGACGTGGCCGCACGGGCCGCGAAGAAGTTCAGGAACGCCCTTCGCGAACTCGCCAGGTAGGCAATGCGTGAGCCGCGGTGGGTGCCGCGCGTCGTCGTCGAGGCCGTGCATCTCGATCAACTGCGCGAGCACGGCGGCCTCCAGGGCATTCGCGACGACGCGGCGCTGGAGGCGGCCCTGGCTCGGCCGCGGCAGAAGTGGCACTACGACCCGAACGTGGATCTCGCGACACTCGGCGCGGCGTATGCGTTCGGCCTTGCGAAGGCGCACGCGTTCAACGACGGCAACAAGCGGATCGCATTCCTGACCGCCGTGGTCTTCCTGGGGCTGAACGGGAGGGATCTCGCCGCAGACGAGCCCGAGGTGGTCCAGGCGATGACCGCGCTGGCCGCGGGCACGCTCAGCGAGGCGCAGATGGGGACGTGGCTGCGTGAACGCGTCGTGCGGCTGGCCAAGTAGTCGGCCCCGGTCAGGCGCCTGGCAGGCTCGCGATCTTGCCCATGAACAGGATCGTGCCCGACAACCGCTCGCGGATCACGAACACGAACGGCCGGTCCACGCGCATCACCGCCGGGGGCTCGAAGGCAGTGGTTGCGACCCCGGTGACCGTCACCGCCGCGGCTTCGGTGCCGCTCTCGTCCACGCTCACGAACGTCTTCTGCTTCACGAAGCTGACGTAGAGTGCGGTGCCCATCGACGACATGCGCGTGAAATCGGCGCCGTCGGGCACGAACGCCGCGTTCATGCCCAGCGCCTTGAGATCCCCGTTGAGCGTGCGGGCGTAGCTCAGCTTCATCCTCGGCAGGTAGAGGTCCACCTTGCTGCCGTGCAGGCTCGTGGTGAGCGTGGTCCAGAAGGCCGGCGTGAGCGAATCGGCCAGCGCGTCCACGCTCACGCCGGGCGCCGGGAGCAGCACCGTCATCGTGAACGCGGAGTCGCCGTAGGCCAGGTCCACCGCCTGATAGGCGCCGGTCTGCACGTAGCTCATCGTGCCCTCGCGGTGCATGAGCATGACCTGCTGCGGCGCGCCCGCGGCGGGGGTGAACGGCGCCGCCTGCGTGAGCGCCGAATCGAAGCGCGTGCGCCAGTGCGCGTTGAAGTACACCGCGTTCACCAGGTACATCACGTCGCCCTGCCGGATGGCGTCGAGAATCGTGGGAATCTTGCCGTTGGTCTTGGTGTTCACCCAGCCGTTGATGGCCGCCAGTGAGGCGCTCTGGTTGGTGAAGTCGAGTGGCTGCACGTCGGCGTCGAAGTACGTCCTGGTGGTGTCGAGGAAGCTCTGGTAGAAGGGGAACGTGCGGTCGTACCAGACGGAGTTCGCCACGTCGAGCTGCACGGCCGGATCGAGCCCCGTGAGCAGCGCGATGAGCGAGTGGTAGCCCGCATCGATGTCGTGCTGCGAGGTGGAGCCGAACTGGAGCGCCGAGCGCATCTCGTCGTAGGTGCCGTTGGCGGCGCCGTTGAGGGCCATGCCGAGCGACATCGAGGCACTGAGCGGCGACAGGAAGACGTTGGTGTCGGGCTGCGCGGCCGACACCTTGCCGAAGAGCGCGAACGAGAACGCGTTGGCCGCGCCGAGCACCGACTGTTCGGCGGGGGAGAGCTGCCGGGGCAGCGCCGTGAGCGCTGCCGACGGGCCGGCGGGCGCGGTTGGCGAGTGGACGCACGCCGAGGCGGCGAGGAGCGCGGTGAGAACGGCCAGCGAACTACGATGACGGATGAGGCGCATGGGTCACTCCGGTGCGCTGTTGGGAGACAGGCTCCGCACCAGCGGCGGCGGCGGCTGCCCGTACGCGAGGCGCCGGAGCAGGTCGAGCACGGCTTCGCCGGCGGCTTGCCCCCGCAGCGGATCGATGATGTTGTGCGGAAGGCGCAACGAGTCCGGAAGCTCGTACACCAGGGCCATGGCACCGTGTCGTGACCAGTCGTGTGCGAGCGCCTCCGCCGCCGACTCCTTGACCGTGCGGTCGGCGGCGTTCACCAGCACGACCATGTCACGCGTGCGCGGAGTGTCGCGAGCGGCGTCGCTCAGGATCGAGCGTCCGAACTCGAAGATCTGCGCCGCCGCGTGCAGATTGAATCCCGGCTCGCGGTCGGGTCTCGTGGTGTCGGGTGGCGACCGCCGCGTCATGTTCGGCAACCGGTCGGCGAGGCCGATGAGCGGGCGGTCGAGCAGCGACGGGATGCGGCCCGGCTCGATGGCCGGCGCGATGAGCACCACGCGCGTGACCTGGCGATGTTGGGCGATCCACGCGCCCACGGTGGCGCCCATGCTCAGGCCCACCACGACCACCGAATCGCCGAGGCCGCCCGCTTCGGTGACCACCGAGTCGCCGACCCCCTGCAACTGGGCGGCGGTCAGGGCGGAGAGCGCGCCCACGCTTCCGCCGCGCAGGCCGTGTTCCGGAAGGCGTGGCACGTAGACGTTGTTGCCGTCCGCGTACAGGAGATACGCCAACCTCTCGAATTGGCGCGGCGAGTCGGTGAGGCCGTGGAGGAGCACGATCACGCGCGGCGTTGGCGCGCCGCCGGTGAGGAGGATGCTTCGCGCACCGGGCGCCCCGATGCTGTCGTCAACGGCCTGCCGCTGAGCGATCGCGGCGATGGAGCGCGCGTAGTTGGAGTCGGCCGTCTGCGCCGGCAGCGGCCGGACCGCCGCGGCGACGGCCAGCAGGGCGACGGCCGCGAGTGGCCGGGAAAACACAAGGGACGGGTGTTTGGAAGCGAACACGTTCCACATCAGCGGGTCCAGATGTAGATCGCGCCGCAGATTTCGCCGATCGCATCCAGGGGCAGCGATGCGAAGTCCTTGTACACCTCGATTGCCTCGACATTGTTGATGTGCAGCGTGCCGATGAGTTCGAACGGATCGCCGCCGGACCCTCCCATGGTGGGCAGGGAACCGCTGGCGCCCCTCGTCGGCGGCATCGGGACGGTTCCGGAACTCCCGCGGAGCAGGCTGTCCGGAGGCCAGACGCGCTGGTAGTCCAGCATGATCAGGATATGGTTGTTGCTGCACCCGGGAAAGGACAGTTGGGTGCTGCCCATGTTCTGCCGCAACCGAAGACCCGGCACGCGCTGCAGCATGTCCGGCAGATCGGACGTCTTCATCTTCAGCAGGTCCTCGTGCGTGTAGAACAGCCCGCTCGTGGTTGACGAATACCGGCGCCGGTAGAACTCATCGTACTTCATGGTATACGCAAGCCGCGCCGGCTTGCCGAACTGCCCCACCGCCCGGGAGCTGACGGCCGGGAGCATCACGGCGGATCGTGCGACCGTGATGGTTCGGACCGCCGTCTCGCCGGCGGCCAGCGACAAGGGCACACTCGTGGTCGCGAAGCCGATCTCGTGTATCGTGAGCGTACGCCGGCCGGGCGGCACCCCAGCGATCCGAAACGTCCCAGTTGAATCCGCGGTGGTCGCGAGGCCGAGGGTATCGAGCGATACGATCGCGCCGGGCACCGGCGCGGCCACGGAATCCACCACTCTGCCCGTGATGATTCCCGTGCCGCGCGCAACGGGCTGCTGCGCGGAGCACGGCGCGGCGCCTGCCATTGCCAGCAACATGCCGGCCAGGAGAAGCCTGTGGCGGCGATCGTGCATCGGCAATCTCATGGATACCTCCTCGCGCGGGGGAGCGCTCCACCGGCGGTGCGCTCCCATTCCGTTATCTACTACGAGTCGTGTCCAACGGGAAATCGAACGCACCAACCACAAGTTGTCGAACAGCGTGCCCCCGCAGTAGCGCGGGCGTGAACCGCAACCTCGGCAGACAGTCACGAACGGCCTGGGTGAACAGTTCGTGCGTGGTCCGATATACGCGAAATGTGGGGAGATCAACTCGGCCACGCGTATCAACTATGAAGCTTACAACAACTTTCCCCGCGACATGGGCCTCGCGCAGCAGAATGGGAAAGACCGGCGGCCGCATGCCGGCACGCATCTGAGCGGGTTGGTCAACGTGCGCATAGTCATAAACGACCTCGTCTGGTGCCTGGCCGCACGCGACGGCCAACGGCGTCGCAATAGCCGCGCTCAGCATGAGCACTCCCGCGCCGCGGCGGTACGCACACCCAACGTGTGACTTCCGCATGCGTTCGAGCTTACTACCCGCAGATTAACCCATCATGAACGCGGCATTAGAGATCCGTGAGGTACATGACGGCTGGCGTTGGCTGGATAACGCCCCGGCGCTCTGCGGCGGACGGCGAGGCAAGCGGCGGCGGGGCCATGTATCCAGCCTCCTGGCTTGCGGCTGTGATCCATTACTGTACGTTGAAGAGTGGAGCTGAGGTAGTCCTATGGGCGCCAAGGTCATTTCGCGTGTGTCGACCACCGCGCGCTGGTGGGTTCTTGCAACCGTCAGCGTGGCTGCAGTGGTCGTTGCCTGCTCGGCAACTCGATCCGTGCAGCCGGGGCCGCCGGGGCCGCCGGGGCTCTCCGTCGCGGCCACGGCCAGTCTGATCGGAAACCCGGATACCGTGCAAGTGAGGCTTCGCGTGCTCAACATCGGAGCGGACACGCAGACGGTTGGGTGGGATCACTGCATGCAGACCGGACCCGCGAATGCCATACGTGCGTATCTGCCAGGAACGAGGCAACTGAAGTGGGACTGGTTCCCGGCGTACGCGGCGTCGGCGTGTGACCTCCTGCCATACGTCAAGCTCCTCAACCCCGGCGACTCGGTGGTCATTTGGGGACATGTCCCGACGGCCGACATGCTGGGAGACTCTCTGGCTGCGGGGCCCTACGATTTGACGTTAACGCCAAAGTATCTCGAGCCATCCGCGCCGGAGGAGATCTCTCTCGGTCGATTCACGCTCGCCCGTTGACGGAGGCAACGGCCGTTCTCGTCCGCTGAGCCTGGCACTCGAGATACGGCTGGAGAGCGCCCACGCCAGCATGCGCTCCATCGCTGCCCGGATGCGCGGGGTGACGAAGACGGCATCCGGCAACTCGACCGGCTGCACTGCCACGGACGTTGCCATCGGCACCAGCGCCACCCCGGGCGCTACCGCGACGCTCGAGCCTGCGGCGTGGCGCGGCACGCGCTCCGGGCGGATCGCGACCTTCCACGCGCGGAGCAGCGCCGGGTCGGCGCGGAGTTCGCTCGTGACCATCGCGTCGAGCGCGCTCACCGTCCGCCGTGCCGCGGCGATCGCCATGCGGAGGCCGGCGGTGGCCCGAGCGCGTGCCAGTCGGTGACGCGTATGCTCGTTCACCGACGCATGCATGGCGCCGGCGGCGCGGTTGAGCTGCTCGGCGAAGTCGGTGGGGAGCCCCGCCGAGATAAACAGATGAGCCGATTGCGCGGCGAACTCGGCCATGCCGGCGGCGTGCGCCCGCAACTGCTCGGGGCTGGTCCAGCGCGGGGGCATACGCAGCGGTGACACTGCGGGCGAGGCCAGCGACTCGGCGGCGGCGATGCTGACGATCGGCGCCATGTGATCGCGGAGCAGCGCGGTGTGGAGGGCGTGGCGCTTGCGGGTGGCAATCTGCGCCGCGAGGTCGCTGGCCGCCTGCGCGGCGGCGTGGTCGTCGATGGTGGACAGAAGTTCACCCAGCCGGCGGCGGGCGCCGGAGCTTGCGACGCCAGGTAATTGCTCGGCGCGGTCGGCGATGAACGCGTACGCGGCCCGCAACGACTTGAGCTTGTTGGCTTCCGTGTGCTTCATGGTGCTGCCTCCGATGGAGAAGTGGGGGGAACGGAGTGCGGCGCGCGGTGGGCGCGCCGCGAAGCGCGGTGACCCGGTGGAGGAGCCCGCTGTCCGGGATGCGAGGTCGGGTGGCCGAGTGGAGCAGCCGGGTGGCCGAGGTGCGAAGTCGGGTGACCGGCCGGAGGACTCGACGGCCACGCGCGAGCAGTCCGGTGGCCAATGGGAGAGGTCGGCTGACACACGCGTGGAGTCCGGGAGCAGGGCGGAGAGGTCAACGGTCCCGACGGCGGCGTCAGGTGACCGTGGCGAGGAGCGCGGGGCGCAATCTGCGCCGCGCGGGGTGCCGAGTGGTCGGTCCCCTACTTATATATCGCCGCCGAATGCCAAACGATTGAAATCAGATTGCGCCGGCGCGTACCGAATCACCGCAAGGCGCGCTCGACCGCCGCCGGTGCGGAGCGGAATCAGGCGATCAGTGATGATCGCGGTCGGCAGCGAGGATCCGGAGCACGGGGCGGCCGTCCACGTTCTGCAGTGGCAGGTACACCCGGTGGGTCAGCGGATCCACCGCCACCGAGTGCGCGTGCGGAATGTGGAGCACTTCCACCGGCTGCAGCGCATTCCGCGTTGCGTTGAACACACTCACGACGCCCGATTCCGACGCCACGTAGAGCCGCCGCCACGCCGCGTCCCACGCGAGCACGTCGGGGTCGTCGCCCACCGGGTACGTGGCCAGTACTTTCATGGTGCGCAGATCGAGCAGCTGCAGCGTGGCGTTGCCTTCGGACGACACGAACGCCAGGCGCCCCGTCTCATCTACGGTGAATCCGTGCGGGTGGTCCGATCCCGGAAGGTCGTAGCGGGCCACCACCTTCTCGCTCGCCGGGTCGATGGCCACCAGCTGATTGCGCGTCTGCACCGCCACG
Organism: Gemmatimonadaceae bacterium; assembly: GCA_035533755.1. Taxonomy (NCBI): domain Bacteria; kingdom Pseudomonadati; phylum Gemmatimonadota; class Gemmatimonadia; order Gemmatimonadales; family Gemmatimonadaceae; species Gemmatimonadaceae bacterium. The sequence goes on along the minus strand of DATLTC010000086.1, from coordinate 4,881 downwards.
AGAATGCAGTGCGACTCCGAGTCGTAGTGCGTGTTGCCCGCCTCGCCGCCGAGTGCGATCAGGCCGCGCAGAGTATTGGTGCGGGCATCGATCACCAGATCCACGCCGCCCGATTCGTCCGAGACGAAGACTTTGTTCTCCGCCGGCGCGTAGGCGATGCCGTCGGGAAAGCGCGCCCCGGCGATCCGTGCCTGGACCGTGAGCGTTTGGTCGTCGACCGCGACCACCTGGTGCACGCCGGCCGCCGATACGTAGATCGTGTGGTGTTCGGGGACGGCCAGCACCCCCGTTGCCCGATCGACGCCGCCGACGTCGCCCACGACGCGCGACGCATCGAGGTCGAACACCAGCAGCCGGCCGGCGTCCATATGGCTGATGTACAGGCGGCGGCTGGCCGGATCCACGCTCTGGTAGTCGAACCGGTTGGCCGGCCCCGGAAGTGGGACGTCGGCCACCAACTGCAGGTGGCCGGCCGGCGCCATGGTCGCCGGCATGCTCGGCGCCGACCAATGTGCGGGGGTAAGCGACGTAGCGGTGGCCGCGCACCGCGCGGTCTGTGCGGCGGCTGGACGGCGCGGCTTGCCGTGCTGCGGTTCCGACTCGATTCTCCAACTGACGTGCAGCACACCCGCGACGAACCGCGACGAGGTGCCGCTCCCCTTCGTGACGCAGCCCTCACAGGAGAGCTGTATGATCCACGGGTAGCCGCGCACCGGGAGCACCCGAACGCTCCGCCCGAAGTAGTTCGTCGCTTCCAGCCACGGATACACTTGGGTTGGATATGGCCCGTGCCATTCCCGGCTGTGATACAGGAGGTTGTCTCCGCGTCGTTCAGCGGACGCTCTCGCCGCCACTTCCCACCCGCCGGCATCGCCCCGCACCTCGAGCCACAGGTTGGGAGCGATTTGCCGTACCACCGTGGACGCGGTGTCCGTCACGGCCAGTGAGAGTTCACCGTGTGCTTGAGCGGCCAGCGCCGAGTGAGGAGGGCCGGCCGCAATGAAAGCGAGCGCCCACAGTACTCGCGTCGCGAAGCGGTCGAGAGTGATCGCTGACGTCATCGGCGTTCCTGTTCGGCCTGCGCCCAACGCAGGACCCGGATGAACCCCAGCGCGACGAGCAGCGTTGCTGCGGCGAACAGGAGCGCGACGCCGAACATGGGTGGACCCCAGACGAGCGCCGAAAGGCCGCTCGTGATGGCCAGCGACACCGCCCACGCCATACGTAGCGGATGCGCCCAACGCCGCTGCCAGAAACAGGTAGCCATGACGAGCACGCTCAAGAGCGAACCCATGAGCTGAACGGCGGTCTCGATCCGGGTGCCCAGCGTTTGAGATCGGGACAGTTGCCGAAGCGCTCCGGCGAGCGTGCCCCACACCACCACGGCCAAGACAGCCAGCGCGCCAGCCAACACGCTTCGCCGAACCCACGGTCGAGACTTCACGGATCACTCCTTCGGGGGCTAACGACGCTGCGCGGCCGCCCGCGGCAAGCGAGTGTCAGGGCACGGCGTGCCACGTCAACAACGAGTCCCGATCGCCGGTAGCTCTGGCAACTGCTGCGTTGTCATGGGAGGAGTTGGTCCACGAGCAGGCGTGAGGGCCAGGCCAGTCATGATCTCTAGCCGGCGATGGTCTCGATCTCGGCGGGCAGCTTGTTCAGGATCAGATGCTTGAGCTGCACCTTGGTGCTCGCGTTATCGATATCGATGCCGACGAGGTTGCCCGCCCGATCATAATCCAACGCGATCCCCTCCGAGACGGTACGCGTCTCGACGCTCGGCTGCTCCGAGAGATCGATATACAGCGAGTCGGTGTCCGCGTGATAGTTCAGTTTCATGGCTTGAATCCCCGATCCGGGAAGGCGTTATGAATAGTAATCTGATCATCAAGGGTGACGACTCGCAGGAAGCGACCATCCAGTTCCGGGACCGCGATCCAAAAACGCCAGCGATTGCTCTCCTGGCGCTCCTTGCGAAGCGGTTTTTCGATGGCGCGAATGCACCACTCTTTGCGGAGGTAGGGCCGTTTCCGCAGCACTTCCTCCTCGAAATATGTGGTGAATCGGTAAGTCGTCACGCGTGAAAGATGGTTGACGTTAGTCCCGCTCAGGGGCCGGAATGTCAAGATTCCGGCAGATCTTTCGAGCGCGGATCAGATCAAGGCGCTTCACGACCGCGGCGTTCGCTACGCGGTCAGGAGCAACGGCTCGCGAATGACCGTCACAGCCTCCAATTCCTCTTCCGCCGCCTACGCACTTCCGCCCGGCATCTCCATCTCCACTTCGATCCCGCCCATCCACCCCGCCACCCAGTTGTACAACGCGCAGCCCAGCGCCACGAAGACGAATCCGAACACCCCGTACAGCACGGGCATCACGACGGCCACACCCACTCCCCACGGGCCGGTTGTCCCCTGCGGCGCGGACAGCGCAACGAAAAGAAAGATCGGCGCGAAAATCAGCCCCATCAGGGCGTACAGGATCCCCATCATCTTCGCCGTCTGCCCGATCGAGAATCGCCTGATTCGCTGCACCATCGGTGCCTCCTCGTGAACGGTGAGCCGGACATTAGAAAGATTAGAACGCGGCTTCCCTGCCAGGATCCCTAAAGTACAACGGCGCCCCATCGCTGGGGCGCCGTCTGCAGTGTGCGCGGGTCAACCGTCCTACCCCCCTGCCGTCCTACCGTCCTACCCACATTCACTAAACCCGCACACGTGACACTTCACGCACCCCTCGGCATACTCGAGCTGTGATCCGCAGTCCGGGCACGTTCCCATGAACGCCTGCCCGCCGTCGAACGCCTCCAACTCGAACTGCGCCTGGCCGGCGCCACCCGCCGCCGGCGTCGCCTTGCCCACCTGCCGCACCACCACAGGGTCCGTCGCATCGCCCGGCGCGGAACGATCCGCGATCAGCTCCTGCTGCACCCCCTGCTTGTCCCGCATCCATTCCTCCAACGCGAGCCCGATCGCATCGGGCACGCTCATCACCTTGTTCGGTCCGAGTCCCACCACCCGGTCCGACGAGATGCCTCTGAGCTGCCGGTGCACTTCGGGCAGCGGAATGCCCGACCGCAACGCCAGCGAGATCAACCGACCCATCGCCTCGGCGTCTGCCATCGCGCTCCCGCCCGCCTTGCCCAACGTGATGAACACCTCGAACGGCTGCCCGCGATCATCCTCGTTGATGCTCACGAACATCGTCCCCAACGGCGTCTCCTTGCGGATGGTCGTGCCCCGCAGCTTCTCGGGCCGCGACCGCTTGGCCCGCCGCTGCAGATTCTCCGCCTCCACGTCGTACACCTTCTTCTTCAACCGCTCGATCTCCGCGTCCTGCTCGGCGATCGTCCCCCGCAGATCGCCCATCTCCTCGCGCGACGCCTTGGCGCTGCCGTCACGCTCCGCGGCCGCCTTCTGCGTGGCCCCGGTGGACAGCACCTGGTTGTCCCGCGACCCATCGCGGTACACCGTCACGCCCTTGCAGTTGAGCGCGTACGCGCGCTCGTAGATCTTGCGCACGTCGTCCACGGTGGCCGTGTGCGCAAAGTTGGTGGTCTTGGAGATGGCCGAGTCGCAGTGAAGTTGGAACGCCGCCTGCATCTGGATGTGCCACTCGGGCAGGATCTGATTGGCCGTCACGAACACCCGCTGCCAGCGCTCCGGCACCTCGGGCATCGCGATCGTGCCTTCCTTGGCGATCCGCGCCATCAACTCCTCGCTGTACCACCCCTCGGCCCTGGCAATGCGCACGAAGTCCTCGTTCACGTCGGGCATCATCACGCCCGCCTGATTGCGCATGAACGCCACGGCGAACAGCGGCTCCAACCCCGACGAACAGCCGGCGATGATCGAGATCGTTCCGGTCGGGGCCACCGTGGTGACATTGCAGTTGCGCAGCATCTGCATGGGACGGATGCGCTTGCCCTCGGCGTCGCGCGCGCAGGTCTCGTCGGGCCCCCAGATGGACCGCGCCCACTCCGCGAACGGCCCGCGCTCCTCGGCCAGCCGCTGGCTCTCCCGCTTGCCCTCGACGTCCAGGAACTCCATCACCTTGCGCCCCATCTCCACGCCCTCGGGCGTGTCGTACGCGATGCCCAGACGCACCAGCATGTCGGCAAAGCCCATGAGACCCAGCCCGATGCGGCGGATGCGCTTGGACAGCGCGTCGATCTCGGGCAGCGGGTACTTGTTCACGTCGATGATGTTGTCCAGGAAGTGCGTGGACAGATGGACGTCGCGCCGGAGCGCGTCCCAATCCATCACGCCGTCCTGCACGTAGTAGCCCACGTTGATCGAACCCAGATTGCACACGTCGTAGGCCAACAGCGGCTGCTCACCACACGGATTGGTGGCCTCGTACGCGCCAAGGTGCGGCACCGGATTGTACTTGTTGGCCTCGTCGATGAAGAAGCAGCCCGGCTCGCCCGTGCGCCACGCGCCCAGGATCATCTTGTCCCAGACCATGTTCGCGTCGAGCTGGCCCACCACCTTGCCGTTGGCCGGATCGACGAGGTCGTAGCTGGTCTTGTGCTCCACCGCTTCCATGAACTTCGACGTCACCGCCACGGAGATGTTGAAGTTCGTCACCTGCGTGAGGTCTTCCTTGCAGCTGATGAACTCGAGAATGTCGGGGTGATCCACGCGCAGGATGCCCATGTTGGCCCCGCGCCGAGTGCCGCCCTGCTTCACCGCGTCGGTGCTGGCGTCGTACAGCTTCATGAACGAGATGGGACCCGAGGCCACGCCCGTGGTGGAACGCACCATGGACCCCTTGGCCCGCAGCCGCGAGAACGAGAAGCCCGTGCCGCCGCCCGACTGATGGATGAGCGCCATGCTCGCCAGCGTGTCGTAGATGCCGTCCTTATGGTTGGACAGGGCA
>DATLTC010000085.1 GCA_035533755.1 Gemmatimonadaceae bacterium | reverse complement strand
TCCTGAACGGCTTCTTCGTGGCCGCGGAATTCGCCCTCGTGCGTTCCCGGCGATCCCGGCTCGAAGCCATGGCTCGGCGCGGCAACTGGACGGCCCGGCTGGCGCTCCGCGCCGCCAAGAACCTGCCCCGCATCCTGTCGGCCACGCAGATCGGCGTGACGGTGGCGAGCCTGGCCATCGGCGCGCTGGCCGAGGACACGCTGGGGCCGTCGCTGGCGGCGTGGCTGGGGGGGGCGGGGATGCCGGTGGTGTTGGACGTAGCCGTGCGGCTGGCCATCGGGGCGTCGGTGGCGCTGGTGGCGGTGAGCTACCTGCACGTGGTGTTCGGCGAGCTGGTGCCGCGCGGCGCGGCGCTGGCGCATCCCGAGGAGATGGCGGCCTGGCTCGCCCCGCCGCTCATGGCGTTCGTGTGGCTCACGGCCCCGTTCTCCTGGCTGCTCAACCGGTCGGCGCAGTTCACGCTGCGCCTGCTGGGGCAGGAGATCCCCAGGGGCGAGGAGAACGTGCACTCGGCCGAGGAGCTGCGGATCCTGGTGGAGCAGAGCCAGGAGGGGGGCATGCTGCTGCCGCAGGATGCCCACCTGATCGAGGGGGTATTCGAGTTCTCCGAAAAGAACGCCCGCGAGGTGATGACGCCGCGCACCGAGATCGACGCGCTGCCGGTGGAGGCCACGCTCGAGGACACGCTGGCGCTGGTGGCGGAGTCGCACCGTTCGCGCTATCCGGTGTACGAGGAGAGCATCGACAACGTGGTGGGGCTGTTGCTGGCCAAGGACCTGCTGCCCGTGCTGCACCACCCGCCGGCCGGGTTCTCGCTGCGCGCCGTGATGCGTCCCGTGCACGTGGTGCCCGGATCGCGCGAGGTGGAGGAGGTGCTGGCCGATTTCAAGAAGCTCAACGAGCACATGGCGATCGTGCTCGACGAGTACGGCGGCACGGCCGGCGTGGTGACGATGGAGGATCTGCTGGAGGAGATCGTGGGCGAGATCCGGGACGAGTACGACGAGCCGCCGGCGCCGGAAGCGCTGACGGCGGGCGACGTGACGCTGGTGCCGGGCGCGATGAACATCGACGAGTTCAACGAGCGGTTCGCGCTGGCCGTCTCGGAGGCCGACTACACGACCATCGGCGGCTATGTGTTCGGCGCGCTGGGGCGGCTGCCGGTGGTGGGCGACCGGGTGACGGCGGGCGGCGCCACGTTCACGGTGAAGGCGTTGGACGGCCGGCGCATCGAGACGCTGGCGGTGAAGGTGCCGGGCACCGGAGAGCAGCGGGCTCCCGCGGAGGGCGCGGCCGCGGTATAGTACATTGGGAATGTGAGCCGAGGAGGGTATCGCTCATGAACCGTGCATTGTTCGCCTGTTGCGTGCTCGTGTGCGCGAGCGCCTGTGGCCTGGTGGGCCCTCGGCATGCCCCGAGCATCGCCGGCACGTACCAGCTGGTGTCCGTGGACGGACAGTCGGTGCCCTGTTGCACGCGCACCGATACCGCCAGCGGGGCCCGCACCACGCCGCTGAGCGGCCAGTTGAGCCTCGGATCGGCGACGCCGGAAGCGTTCGTGGCCGTGCCGGCGGGGATGTACATGCCCTCGTCGTGCGTATACACGATTCCAAATGGCGCACGCATGCACGGCGACACCGTCTTCACGCCGGACGGCACCTGGTACCTGCTGGCGCCGTGCGGCCGGGGCACGTACGCGATGACGCTGACCGAACGGGTGGATTCCGCGGGCCGGACGGACACCGTGGCGGTGAACTCCTCGGGGCGCTACTCCTGGAGCAACACTGGCTCGGCGGTCTACCTCGTGGGGAGCATGTCGGGATCGCTCACCGGCACCGGCAGCGGCACCCAGATGATGCTGCAGCAGACGCACTTCGGGGATCAGCCGTCGCAGGATTTCCCGCAGTACGAGTTCGCCATCCGGCCGTAGGCGCGGCCGTGGCCGGCAGGCAAGGAACGGGGGGCGGGGTAGCTTCGCTTCCGTCCTACCGTCGTACGTCCTACTCCCCTACCCCCCTACCGTCCTACTCTCCAATCGCGCCGCGATCCACGCCGCTAGTTCCACGGCCGCGACCATACTCGACGGGTCCGCTTTCCCCATTCGCGCAATATCCATCGCCGTCCCGTGATCCGGACTGGTTCGCGGAAAGGGCAGCCCCAGGGTCACGTTCACGGCGCTGCCGAACGAGGCCACCTTGATCGCCGTCATCCCCACGTCGTGATAAGGCGCGATCACGGCGTCGAACTCGCCGCGCAGGGCGCGCACGAACACGGTGTCGGCCGGGAACGGGCCGGCCAGTCCGGCGGCCCGCGCCGCGGGCATAAGGATTCGCTCATCTTCGTGGCCGAACCGCCCGCCGTCGCCGGCGTGGGGGTTGAGCGCGCAGAGCGCGATGCGCGGCTGGGCGATGCCGAACCAGTCCTGCAGGCCGGCGCGGGTGACGGCGGCGGCCGACGCGATGGCCTGCGGGGTCACGGCGTCGGGCACGTCGCGCAGCGCGATGTGCGTGGTGGCCAGCACCACGCGCAGCCGGTCGGAGGCGAGCATCATGGCCACGCGGGCGCCGGTGAGCGCGGCGAGCATTTCCGTATGACCGGGATAGTCGTAGCCGCCGGCGAGGAGCGCCGCCTTGTCGATGGGCGCGGTGACGATGCCCTGGACGTCGCCCGACCGGGCGAGCTGCACGGCCCGCTCGATGGCGAGACCGGCCAGGCGGCCGGCGTTGGCGGCCGACTGGCGCGGCGCCCACTGCCCCACCGCGTGCTGCACGGCCACGCCGGTGCCGGCGGGCCCCACGATCACCAGGTCGGCGGCCCGCGCCACGCGCTCATCGGCCCCGAGCGCGGCGACGATCTCCGGCCCGATGCCGCGCGGGTCGCCGAGCGTGACGGCGAGGCGCGGACGCACGCGGCTATCCGCCGCCGGCGGGCGGCGCGGCGGGCGGAGGCGGCGTGGTGGCCAGCGCGCTCTTCTTGATCTCCACGAACGTCTCCTTGCGCAGGCCGTCCAGATAGCGGCGGATGGCGGCGCTCTGTTCCAGGTTGGAGCGCACCTGGCCGCGCACGTCGGCCAGCGTCATCGCGCCGCCCGGTTCCGACGACTCGATGCGCGCCACCACGAACTTGGGCACGCCCGGGTTCTGCGGGTTGGCGATGGTGAACACCACGGCGTCGCCCGCCTTGAGCCCGGCGAACGCGTCCTGGTACTTCTGCGGCAGCGAATCGAACGGGTACGGCGTGAGCAGCGAGGTCTCCTCGCGGCTGGCGTAGTCGTGGTACTTCTTGGCCAGCGTATCGAAGGGCACGCCGGCCAGCCACATCTTCTTGACCGAATCGGCCAGCCGGCCGGCCCTGGCGATGTCGGCCGAGTCGATGACGGGACGGATGAGGATGTGGCGCGCCTTGCGCTCGGGGCCGTTCACGCGGTCCACGCGCAGGATGTGGTAGCCGAACGGCGTCTCGAACACCGGGCTCAACTGGCCGGGCTGCAGCGCGAACAGCCACTGCTCGAAGGTGGGCACCAGTCCGCTGCCGCGGCGGTTCCAGCCCAGATCGCCGCCCACTTCGCGCGTGGTGGAGTCGGCGGACTCGCGCTTGGCGATGCGGGCAAAGTCGCCGCCGTCCTGGAGCTCCTTGAGCAGCGCCTCGGCCTTGTCGTACGCCACCTTCTTGGCGGCGGCCGACGGCTGGGGCGCGATCACGATCTGCCGCCACGTGAAGGTGGCCGGCCGCTTGGGCAGGCTGCCCTTCATGGCGTTGAACGCCGCCTGCACTTCTTCCTCGCTCACCGACACGGGCAGGATCTTGCCGTCCTGCTTGAGCTTGGCCACCGCTTCCTGCTGCAGTTGCTGGGTGCGCAGGTTGTCCATCAGGAACTGGCGGTATTCGTCGGGCGTGCCCAGGCCGGCCTTGGCGAGTTCGGTACGGAACTCCGCCTCGTTGGGAAAGCTCTGGCGAATGCTCGCGATGCGCGCGTCCACGTTGGGCGCGAGCAGCGAATCGGGGATGTCGAGCTTGAGCTGCTTGGCCTTGTCGAGCAGCAGGTGCTGGTCGATCAGGCCGTTGATGATGTTGATCTGGAAGTTCACCCAGCCGGCGGAGTCGGTGGGCAGCTTGTAGGTGGGATCCTGCTGCTGGCGCCGCACGATCTCTTCCTGCACGTCCGACTCGGTGATCGGCACGTTGCCCACCACGGCCACGACCCGGTCGAGCTGGACGGGTTTGGGAGCTTCCTGCGCGGCGGCGGCATGCGGCACCGCCGCGAGCGCGGCCAGCGCGAGCACGAGCGCGATCGACTTTCTCATGGTCATAAGATACCCACGCCACGCCGCCGGGTTCACCCGGCGGCGCGTGCGGGTGCTGATTACGGCTTCTTGACCGGCGGAGCGGCCGGCGCGGGCGTCGGAACCGGCGAACCGGGCAGCGGCACCTGCGACTTGGGCTGATTGGCGGCCTTGGTCGAGTCATCCGTGGCGCGCAGGGTACGCGCGAGTTCGGTGGCGCGATCGAGTCCGGCCGCATTCACCTTCCAATCGTACTTGCTCTCGAGCAACACCTTGAGCGGCGTGGGAATGGGCACCGGCTGCGCCTTGCCGGCCATGATGTTGTCCATCAGGGCTTCCACGCGGGCCGACGCCAACTTCTGGCGGTCGCCGGTGGACTTGGCGCTGTCGGCGAGCGACTTGGGATCGATGCCCAACGCCTGCCAGCTCAGCGACACCACCTTGGCAAAGTCGCTGTACAGGCCGGCCTGTTCCTCGGGGGTGAGCGTGACCTTCATGCTGTCCGCCTTCTGGAGCAGCACCTCGTTGGTGGCCAGGTTGTGCAGGAAGCCCTTGATGAGCGAATCGGGCGCCGTCTGGAGCTGCTGCGGAATGCGCTGCTGCTGCGGGAACCCGTCCAGCCACACGAGGAACCGGGCCACGGTGAACTTGCCGCCGTTGAACGTGGCGAGGACCGCGTCGTCCTTGCGGTGCGCCGCGGGGTCGAGCGCCGCGGCCTTGGCGGCCACCACCGCGCCGTCCTTGACCTGGATGTTGGCCTGCGAGTCGACCTTGGCGAGGTAGGCCTTCTCGGCCTCGCCGCCCACCAGCTGCGCGAACTGCGCGTCATACGCCGTCTTGGCCTCGGCGTAGGTGAGCCGCTGCACGATGTGGTAGCCGTACTGCGACTGCACGAGCTGCGAGATCTGGCCGGGCTTGAGGGCGGCCACGGCGTTGGCGAACTCGGGGACCATCTTGGTCTTGAGGAAGGGGCCGAGGTCGCCGCCCTGGGCCGCCGAGCCGTCGGAGCTGTACTTCTTGGCCAGGTCGGCGAAGGTCTTGTCGTTCACCTGCGGGAGGATGCTGGCGGCGCGCTTGCGCACCGAGTCCTTCTGCTTGGACGTGGCGCCCGGGGGGAACGGGAAGAGGATGTGGCGCGCCGAGTACACGTCGTCGAGGCCGGAGTTGTAGCCGGCTTCGGTGGCGGAGTCCTTGACCAGCATCTTGTCGATCGCGTCCTGCATGTGGCGCAGGAGCATCTGCGTGGTGAAGCTCTTGGTGGCGGCGTCGATCTCCTTTTTGTCGGTGAGCGAGTCGCCCTTGGCGGCGGCTTCACCGAGGAGCTGGTAGTCCACCCAGAGGCCGGCGACGATCTCCGACACCTCGCGATTGGGCGGGATCTGCAGCTTGGCGTGCCCCACGAGGTTGCCGAGGCGGGTCACGGACAGCTCCTGGGAGCCGGCGGTTGCCACGACGTTCGTGTGGGCGGTGAATGCTTCCTTGAGGCCTGCACAGGCGGTGACCGCCACGCCGGCGGCGGCGAGCGCCAACAGGGACCGAATTCTCATCTGACTCATGCTCCGGGGAAAGAAGGGCGGACGACCGTCACACCAGGCTGCGCATGGCGCGCGCCAGACCGTCGAGGATGGACGCTCCGCCCAACCGCGTGAGCTTGAGGGAGAGCGGACGCGCGCGACGGACTTCCGCCTGGAACTGCACTTCGTGGAACGCCGCGGACAGCCCCTTCATGCGGGGGACCGCAGAATCATGAAAGGTAATACGCGCTTCGTCGCCGCGCACCAGGATGCTCTCCACGCCCAGCGCGCCGCCCGACAGGCGGAGTTCGGCCAGCGCCAGCGTGGCCGCGGCGGGGGGCGGAAGGGGACCAAACCGGTCGCGCATCTCGTCCCGGAGCGCCTCGAGGTCGCCCACCGAGTCCAGCTTGGAGATCCGGCGGTAGATGTCCAGCTTGGCGTCGGGCGAGGCCACGTAGTCGTCGGGCAGGTGGTGCGGCACGTCCATGTTGACGTCGGCCAGGACGAGCTTGGGGGCGGCGTCGCCCGAGACCAGGTGATGCACCGTCTCGTCGAGCAGCCGCAGGTACAGGTCGAACCCCACCGCCTGCACGAACCCCGACTGCTCGGGGCCCAGCAGGTTGCCGGCGCCGCGCATCTCCATGTCGCGGAGCGCGATCCGGTAGCCGGCGCCCAGTTCGGTGTGGTGCTCCAGCACGCGCAGCCGGCGCTCGGCGTCCAGGTCCATGATGTCGGGCACGAGCAGGTAGCAGTGGGCGCGCCGGTGCGACCGGCCCACGCGTCCGCGCAGCTGGTAGAGCTGCGCCAGCCCGAAGTGATCGGCGCGGTTCACGAACATCGTGTTGGCGTTGGGCACGTCGAGGCCGCTCTCCACGATCATCGTGGACACCAGCACGTCCACGGCGCCGCTCACGAACCGGTGCATGACCTCTTCGAGCGCGCGCTCGGGCATCTGGCCGTGGGCCACGGCGATGCGGGCCCGCGGGGCCACGCGCTGCACGTGGTCGGCCACGCCCACGATGGTCTCGATGCGATTGTGGACGAAGAACACCTGGCCGCCGCGATCGAGTTCGCGGGCGATGGCCTCCTCGATGAGCGCGTCGTCCCAGGGTTCGAGCGAGGTGAGCACCGGCGAGCGGTCGCGGGGCGGCGTCTGCATGAGCGTCATGTCGCGCAGGCCGGCCAGCGACATGTGCAGCGTGCGCGGGATGGGCGTGGCGGTGAGCGTGAGCACGTCCGTCTCCAGACGCAGCTGCTTGAGCCGCTCCTTGTGCTT
>DATLTC010000084.1 GCA_035533755.1 Gemmatimonadaceae bacterium | reverse complement strand
TGCTGCTCAACTACGCGCTGTACCGCGACGGCTTCGTGGCGTTGGACCGCGGGTACAACTTCGTGCTGGTCACGGCCTCGTCGCGCTACTCGGTGCGCGACGGCGTCTTTCTGGACGCGCACGGCACGCCGATTCCCGTGGTCCACAACGCCGGCAATGTGGACACCATGCGAGCCGTTCGCGAATTCGGGTACGGCGCCGGTGGAAACTATCGGCGGCGATGGGTGCCGCTCAGAATCCGTCTGCTGATCGCGCAGGGGTGGCTGGCGAAGCTCCGGCGGAAGCTGCGGCCGTGACCTCGACCGCGTCCGGCCAGCGCGCCGGCCGCTTCCACAAGGCCCAGTAGTACCGCCGCACCCCGAACAGCTGGGCAATCCACAGATAGTGGAATCCCACCCAGGCCGGGCTCACCAGTTCCAGCGGCCGAGCCGCCACGGCACGCAGCCGGTAGCGCAGCGCGCTGAGCACATCGCCGCGGCGCGCCGCCAGGAACGAGAGGTAGCAGGCCACGGTGTAGGCTCGCCGGCGCAGCACGGCCCGCGGCGTATCCGGCCAGGTCTCCTCGATCCACTCACTGTCGGCCGCCAGCGTTCGCTCCATGAGTTCGTAGTCGCCCGACACGCTGTCCGATCGCAGCCGGTAGCCCACCAACGCCTGCGGCACGACGGCGAATTCGCAGATCGCCGCCAACGCGATGAACAGCGGCCAGTCGTCGTTGGGCGCCGAGCGTTCCGGATAGCCGCCCGCCGCCTGGAACGAGCGCCGCCGGATGAGGGGCACGCTGCCGCACCCGGGCAGGGAGTCGGCCACCATCGCGTTGAACACCTTTCCCCGCGCGGTGGCGCGCTTCCACCCCGGAAAGATCACGCGGTCGTCGTCGTCGATGCCGTCGCTCCAGCAGTACACCACTCCCGTGTTCGCCGGCGCGCGGGCCAGCGCCTGCACCTGCCGCGCCAACTTTTCGGGATGCCAGAGGTCGTCGGCGTCGCACGGGGCCAGCAGGTCTCCCGCGGTCATGGACGCGCCGAGGTTGCGCGCCGCCGCGGTGCCGCGATGCGGACCCGGCACGGCGCGGATCCTCCGGTCGCGGCGGGCGGCCTCGGCGATGACGCCGGCCGTGCCATCAGTGGACCCGTCGTCCACGACGACGATCTCGATGTTCCGGTAGGTCTGCCGCGAAACGGACGCCAGCGTGCGGCCGAGAAACGCCTCGGCGTTGTACGCCGGAATGAACACCGAGACGAGAGGCCCCGAATCGGTCATGCCGGGATCGCCGCGACCCCGGGCTTCTGCCAGACCCCCCGGTCGATGGCGTCTATCTGCCGCCGCACCTCGCGGATTACCGTTCGGCTGAACGGACCCACGTGCAGATACAGCGAGATCACGCTCATCTCCGCCTTGAGCGCTTCGGGATTCGTGCGCACACAGTCGAACAGCATGCGCGCGAACGGCACGATCAACCGCGGCTGCCGCGACGCCATCAGCCACACCACCCCCAGCCCCTCGCGCAACTCGGTGGCGTTGAGCGACCGCGCAAACCGTAGCGCCCGGCGCACGGGTCCGGCGGGCCCGGCCGGTTTGGCGGACTCCTGGGAGATTCCCGGGCGAACGGGCTTCAGCATGCGCCCCATGCGGCCCACCCGCGCGAAGAACGCCGAGGGCGCGTAGATGCGCTCCAGCACGTTCACGTAGTCGGCGAGGATTTCGCGCCTTGGCCGCAGGGTCTCGAAATTGATGCCCGCCACGCACTGATCGGCCACCGCCGCCCCCGCGATGTCGATGTCGTTGCCGACAAACAGCCGGCCCTCGTGCTCCAGGCGCCGCGTGAGCTGGGTGTTGGGCAGCGCGTACAGCAGCCCCACCATGCAGATGGGAATGGCCGACGCCTCGATGAACCGCACCATGGAATCGGCCACCCCGCTCCGCTCGGTGTCGAAGCCCAGGATGAACCCGGCCGTGACCCACATGCCGTGCGCATTGATTTTGTGGACGCTCTCCACCAGGTCGCGCATGGTGTTCTGCTTTTTCTGCATGCCCACCAGCGTCGCCTCGTCGGGGCTCTCGATGCCCACGAAGAACGCGAAGAAGTTCGCGTCGCGCATCCACGCCAGCACCTGGTCGTCGGCCGCGATGTTCACCGACGCCTCGGTGGAGAACTCGAAGGGAAATCCGTGCGCGCGCTGCCATTCGATGAGCCGCGGCAGCAGCTCGCGCAACGCCTTCTTGTTGCCCACCAGGTTGTCGTCCACGAAGTCCACGCGGCCGCGGAAGCCGAGCGCGTACAGCGCGTCCAGTTCCACCAGCATCTGATCGGGCGTCTTCACCCGCGGCACCCGGCCGTACAGCTCGATGATGTCGCAGAACTCGCAGTTGAACGGACACCCCCGCGAGAACTGGACGCCGATGCGCAGGTAGTCCTTGAACGTGAGCAGCTCGAACCGGGGCACGGGCGTGCGCGTCACGTCGGCCGTGAACTTCTCGGCAACGAAGCTGCCTCGGCGATCCCCACGCTCCCACGCCGCGATGAAGTCGGCGATCACCAGCTCCGCCTCGCCGATCACCTTGAAGTCCGCCTCGTCGTACAGCTGCGGGCTCGAACTGATGTCGGGGCCGCCCACCACCACGGGCTTGCCGCGCGCATGGCACATGCGGATGACTTCGAGCGTGTGGGCCTGCTGCGGCAGCATCCCCCCGGTCATCACCAGGTCGGCCCACGCGAAGTCGGCGTCGGCCACGGGCGTGCAATTGAGGTCGAGGAACCGCACCGGCCAGTGTGCGGGCAGCATGGCGGCCACCGTGATCAACCCCAGCGGCGGCGAGAGCATCCGCGCGCCCCCCGCCTCGCTCGCGGCCCGGTTGTCCCAGAACGACCCCGAGTTGAAGCGCGGGTAGAGCATCAGGACGTTCGGGCCGGGGCCGGGGGCGATCACGTCACGCTCGCAGGCTCGCGCCGCCGTCTACGATGAGCGTCTGCCCCTGAATGAGGTCGCTGGCCGCGCTGCACAGAAACACCACGGCGTCGGCCACGTCGTTCGCGGTGAGTTCGCGGCCGCCCACCATCATGGCGGCGTTGGCCTTTTCGAACGCCTCGCGCGGGGCAACGCGGGTGGAGTCGGTGTCCACCAGCCCGGCCAGCACCACATTGAAGTTGATGCGGTCGCCGAGTTCGAGCGCCAGGTGCCGCACCAGACTCTCGAGCGCCGCCTTGGACGTGCCGATGGTGGCGTACGCCGGCAGCGCCCGGTGCGAACCGTGGCTGGACATGGCCACCACCTTGGCGCGCCCCTGGGCCTTGTGCAACAGCGGCAGCGCCGCCTGCGTGAGCGTGAGCAGCGGCGTGACGTTGGTGGCCATCGCCGCCTGGAGGTGCTGCGGCGTGGTGTCCACCAGCGACCGGAAGCCGCCGGTGGCCACGTTGCTCACCAGCACGTCCAGACGGCCGAAGCGCTCGCCCAAGAACGCGATCATCGCCTGCACGTCGTCGGGCTCGCTCACGTCGGCCTTCACCACGGCGGCCTGACGCCCCATCTGCCGGATCTCTTCGGCCACTTCGCGGGCGGCGCTCTGCGAGGTCAGGTAGTTCACGGCCACGTCGGCGCCGGCGCGGGCCAGGTGCAGCGCGCTGGCGCGCCCAATGCCCCGCGAGGCGCCGGTCACCAGACAGATCTTGTTGCTGAGATCGATCACCGGAGCACCAGTTCCCTGGCCGCGATCCGGGCAATCCGGTAGCCCCTGGCGTCCATGAGCGTTTCGCCATCGGCGCCGTACAGCCGGAACTCGAACCGGCCCATCTCGTCGGTCTGCGGGCCGGCCACCACCTGCACCACGCAGTCCTCGCGCGGCATGGGGAAGCGTCCGACAAAGAGTTCGTCGATGCCCGCGGGTATCGAATGCCCGGGATCGAGCGCCCAGGCCAGGCACGCGGTGGCGTAGAAGCAGGCGTCGAGCACGGCCAGGTGCAGCCGCCACCCCACGGCGGGCCGCGCCGTGCCGCCCACCTCCACGATGGCGGGCGCCACGATCTCGCCCTGCAGGCCACGCTCGGTGAGATGGAACCGCCGC